>DAOUOW010000055.1 GCA_030626475.1 Chloroflexota bacterium
ATTGCATTGACAATTGCAGAATCTTGATGTACACTCCCTTCACGCATTACCTAAAAGGAGGTAGTGATGCCCGATGCAACATATGATGAGGTAATAATTGGAGCAGGGCGACCATGAAAAGGATCGCCTGGAAAGGGGGAAAATGAATTGGAGACAAAGGTGAAGTCGAAGGCATTACAGCAATTCCAGGAAGCCACAGAGACCCTCGTTAACCCTGAACTGAAGAAGTGGATAGAGCAGGGGGGCAAGGTGATGGCGCTCTTCTGTTCCTGTGGGCCGGAGGAGATCATCACCGCTGCCGGCATGGTGCCCTTCCGAGCTAGAGCGGCAGGCAGCACCGGGACGGAGCTGGCAGATGCTCATTTTGCCAGTATCATTTGCAGTTTCACCCGGCACTGCTTCAACATGGGACTGCGGGGCGACTATGACTTTATTGATGGGGCTGTTTGGCTCAACACTTGCGATCACGCCCGCCGCATCTACGATAACTGGAAGCGCAAGGTGGACACCCCCTTCGTGCGCATTATGAGCCTTCCCAAGAAGACCGGTGAGCCGCAGGTCGAATGGTATCGGGACGAAATGGTAATTCTCAAGGAAGCCCTGGAGGAGCATTTCGGCGTGGAAATCACTGATGAGCGTCTGTGGCAGGCGATAAAGACCCATAACGAGACGCGGCGCCTGCTGAGGCAGCTTTACGAGCTCAGGAAGCAGGATAACCCGCCGATTACCGGGGCCGAGGTACTGGCCGTCGTTGTCGCCAGCACAGCCATGCCCCGGGAGCGGTTCAATCAGATGCTGAAGGAGCTTCTGCAGGACTTGAAGGAGGCGGAGGGCATCAAGGACTACCGGGCGAGATTGATGATAACGGGCGGCATACTTGATGACCCCGGCTACATTAAAGTCATTGAGGAGCAAGGCGGCCTGGTGGTCACCGACATGCTATGCTTTGGCACCAGAATTTTCTGGAACGATGTGGATGAGAAGGCCGGTGACCCCTTACAGGCTCTTGCTCAATACTACATCGCAGACCGCTATTCCTGTCCGCGAATGTTCCAGGATTACCCACGAAGGGCCGGTTTGGTCAGGGACATGATCCGGGATTTCAAGGTGGACGGGATTATTGGCGAGAGGCTACTCTTTTGTGACCTTTGGACAGTTGAGCACTATCAGCTGGCTAAGGAGTTCAAGCCTGAAGGTACTCCCTATATGCAGTTGGATAGGGAATACGTCTTGGGTGGTATCGGCCAACTGAGAACGAGGGTCCAGGCATTCCTGGAAACAATAGGGAGGTAGACGATGGCTACAGAGAAAGATAAACAAAAAAGGAGATTGGCAAAGTTTATAGAGGAACGCGATTCGTATGAGGCGATGGCAAAGGCGTTCGGGCAAAGTCCATCGGGGACTGATAAGCTTTATGCTCCCCTGACTGAGGCGTATGTTGGGCAACACAACGCAGTAATAAAGGCTGTTGAGGAGGGCCTGCCATTCGTCGCCAGCTACTACGGCTGTCAACCGGAGATATACGTTGCCATGGATCTCCCATGGTACACCTTTTTGACCCCCGTGTTCACGAACGCTATGAACCCCAACATGGGAGACGAGATCGATGCAACCGAGAGCCTGTTTGGAAAGGACTTATGCACTGCCTTTAGGGTAGCAGGATACTGGGTAGAGAAAGATCTTGCTCCACTGCCAACTGTTGTTATAGCCATGCTTCACCCGTGCGATGCTTCCCTAATGGCGCATCAATTAATGCAGACAAACGAAAACTGGCGTCATGTTCCGATGTTCGGCTGTGACCCGCCCTACTGGGATGATGAGCGAAGTCTAGATTACTATGCTAACGAAACTAAGCAAATGATTTCCTTCCTCGAGGAGCACACCGGGCGCAAGCTGGATATGGACAGACTTCGGGAGGTCATAGAGGAGTCCAACAAGATGTACGAGCTGTGGATGGAGTACAACGAGCTGAGGCGAGCGGTGCCCTGTCCCCACGGCTATGGCGTAGGACTGCAAGCCTTCGGTGTAGCTCTGAACATCCTAGTCGGTGACCCCAGAGGCACCCAGTGGTTCACGGACCTCGTTGACGACGCCGAACAGCTGGTGCGAGAGGGAAAGGGCAAGGTGGAGAATGAGAGGGTAAGGATATTTTGGTTTGACGTTGTGTCTTTGGGCTTGAGCCTTGACCTCTTTCCTTGGTTGGAGCAGGAGTATGGGGCGGTCAACGTTATGGACATGTTCGGCTATTGCCCCTACACGCTGATTGACACCTCAAGCGAGAAAACCATGCTCAAGGGACTGGGTAAGAGGGCTTTGTGTGATGCCCCGATGATGAGGCAGGCACGGGGTGTGGCAGACAACTGGATCGGTGACATCAGGCAGGTAGTCAAAGACTACAAAATAAATTGTGTCGTCTGGCCTGGCCACATGGGCCACAAGGATGGTTCTGCAAACGTTGGCATGATGAGGGAGACGTGCCGCGAGCTCGGGGTCCCGTTTCTGCATATCGGGATGGACAACTTTGACGAGAGGTACACAACGACAGCCGAGATAAAGGAGATGTTCTCCAAGTTCTTCGCTTCCATGGGATTGGCCTAGGGCTGGTTGATATGGAGCGGAACTGGGCGCTCGCCTGGTGTTTGCCTCTGATGATGCTAAGGAAGGGCCCATGTCTTTCCCTGAAAAGCGCAGGCCGAACTTTACCGGCCGATAAAAGCGCCAGGAGGTAAGGAGCCTTTACCAGAGGAAATATCAGTAGACTTAGGGGAGGCTGAAAAGGTTTTGAAGGTTAGGAGTACCCTATGCCAGTAAACAAAATAGTAGACAGCTTCGATGAAGCGGTTGCCGATATAGAGGATGGCGCCACTATCATGATCGGCGGCTTTGGCATAGTAGCTGGCGCCCCATCTTTGCTTCTGGAAGCGTTGGCCCGTAAAGGTTCGAAAGATCTGACGATGGTGTCCAATGTCACCGGTTTCGGCAAGATGGTGTGGAAGCAATTGGGCTTTAAGTTCGCTGAGGATCCGGATATCCTGGTGAGGAGCGGTCAGATAAAGAAGGCCATCGCTACCGCCCCAGTGAGCACCATTTACGAAAACAACTTCGAGAGGCTGCTGAGGGCGGGAAAGGTGGAGTTGGAGACGGTATCTCAGGGGACACTGGCGGAACGGATCAGGGCGGCCAAGGCCGGGCTCGGTGGCGTGTACGTATCAGTGGGAATAGGAACGGTGGTGGAGGAGGGGAAGGAGACGAAGATCATTGATGGCAAAAAGTATATACTGGAGCTCCCGCTCAAGGCCGATTTCGCCCTGATAAAGGCCCACAAAGGCGACCGCTGGGGCAACCTGGTCTACAGGAGAACATCAAGGACCTTCAATGCCGTCATGGCTGGGGCGGCCACAGTCACCATCGCCGAGGTGGATGAGATCGTGGAGCTGGGCGAGCTTGATGCCGATGCGATCCACACACCGGGTATTTATGTGGATAGGGTGGTGGTGCGCCCCCAGGTGATCGAGGAGGAGGAAATCGAGATCAGCGCCGAGGCCAGGGAATCCTACGAAAAGTTCAAGGAGAGGAAGGGCAATTAACGGGAGGGGAGGGATAGCATGCAGGAAAAGGCAAGACTGGACAGGCAGACCATAGCTCTTCGGGTAGCTAAAGAGTTTCAAGATGGCGATGTGGTCAATTTGGGGATCGGGCTGCCTGGCCTGGCGTGTAACTTCGTCCCCGCAGGCAGAGAGGTGCTGTTTCATGCCGAGATCGGTGTTCTCGGCTTCGGGGAAATGACTGCCCCGGGGGAGGGGGACTTCGAATTGGTCAATGCTGGCGGTCAGACGGTGCATGAGCAACCGGGTATGAGCTGCTTCGACCACGCCGAGGCCTTCGTCATGATAAGGGGAGGGCATGTTGACATCAGTGTCATGGGCGCCTTTCAAGTCTCCGAAAAGGGAGACCTGGCCAACTATATGGTGCCCGAAAGGCAGATAGGCGTCATTGGCGGCGCCATGGACCTGGCCTCAGGAGCGAAGAAGCTTATCATAGCTATGAACCATACCACCAAAGATGGGCAGCCCAGGATCTTGAAACAATGCACCTACCCCATAACCGCGCTCAACTGCGTTAACCTCATTGTAACCGACATAGCCGTTATAGAGGTGACAGATCGCGGGCTTGTTCTCAAAGAAGTGGCTCCGGGGTGGACCCCTGA
>DAOUOW010000033.1 GCA_030626475.1 Chloroflexota bacterium
GAAGGTGTATGACCAACTCTCTCAACTCAACCATTACCTTCAGTTAACTTGGGACTTGCGCTTTAAGTCGACATATGCCGAAACAGCGAATGCGATAGAATTCCTCAATGCAGCGTGTAAAGCCATATATGCACAAGTGTCTCCTTTGGCAGAAGAGGTTAAGCAAGAATTAGAGGCTGAGCTTCGAATACCAGGAGACGAAGTATCAAGAATACGACAGTTTGTGACGGAAGGACTTCCCCCAATACGGAAGGACTTCCCCCAATAATGGATGAGCCCAACCCTCGGACCGACAAGGCGTCAAGTAATGATAGGGAAACGCCTTCAACTTGACAACCAGCAAAGCTAGGTGTATGTTACTCGCACAAGAAAGAACGACATCTCCTGAAATGCCATTCGAGACCGTCCCCTTGAGAGAGAGGATAGCAAAATGAGAAAAGCACTAACGTTTATTCCAGCAGGTATTGGGCTGCTAATCGTTTGGCTAATAGGGATTCTTTATGCGTTAGGGCTTCCCTGTTTACTGATATTTGGTGTCATTTATGGAGTCCCTAACCTATACTTATGGGCGTTGCTCTTTTTTTTCTCACCACTTCTCCTGGCAATCCTAGGCCTCGGTGTAATAGCCATCGTGCGTGGCCTATGGAGGCTTGTTGTGGCTAGATAAAGCCACAGGCTCAGATACGATTTAGACCATCGGACCGCTATTAAGACAGTGGCCCCTTATAGAACTTCATGCTATCCTGAAAGCTAACTGACCTTGTATACCTCTGCACCATCTCTAGTGATTCCCACCTGCCCAAGTCCTTTATGGTCATTGTGTCTACACCAGCCTTTCTGAGCAGGCAGCCAAAACCACAGGCTCAGATACGATTTAGACCTCTGATTCTGCAATCTAAGAGGTAGAGATGAGTGCCCTGGTCTTTTGTGCAGCTTTCCTGTTTGTGGTGGCAGCGGTTGGAATCGAACCAACGACCAAGGGCTTATGAGTCCCCCGCTCTGCCTCTGAGCTACGCTGCCATGAAGCGATTGTCAATATAGCACAGCCCTTTTCCGACTGTCAACGCTTTGATCCCGATGTCGCAACGCAGGGTAATGGGGTGTGGATTATGGAGCCTAAAGCCTGTGGAATCTATAGTATTCCACGACCTTGTTTAAGGCTTTAGCCCCTCTTTCGAAGCTGGGGAAGCTGGAGAGCCCCTTGGCCATCAACATTTCTCTCACCTCGGTGGCTACGCTTTCCTCAGGCCCTGAAAAAAGGACGACCAGAAAGGGCTTATCGTATCTGTCTTTGCGCTGGGCTAGAGCCTCGAACAGGTCATCGAAGGAGGTGCCGATGGAGCGCGCTCTCCGCGTTAACAGGCCAAGGGATAATTCCAGAACAACGGAGTCAATTCTCTCATCCTCGTTGAGGATATCGATGCACCTGGTGATGTTATCCAAAGACCTGAGATTGGAGCTTATGTCCAGGGGATTTCGATAGCTACTGCCGATGATGTTGAAGAAGGTGGCGAATTTCTGGTAGGACTTCTCGGTGAGCAGGGGGACCTCCAGCCCCGCTTTGGCGAAGGTATCGGTTATCACCACCGATTGCCCCCCGGTCATTGCTGCCAGCCCCACCCTTTTCCCCGTGGTTGGTTTGAGGTACAGCAATGCCTTTATGGTATCAATCATTTCATCCAGGCTATCGACCTTGATCGCTCCACACTGCTTGATCACGGCATCCCATATTAAGGGAGACTCGGCCAATGAGGCAGTATGGGTGGCCGTGGCCCTACTTCCTTCTTCAGTCATTCCCCCCTTCCAGATGAGCACCGGTTTTCTCTTGGCGATCTCCCTGAGAGATGTGAAGAATCGGCGCCCGTTCTTCACCCCTTCTATGTACATGCCGATTATCTTGGTCTCCTCATCCTCGGCCAGATACTCCATATAGTCGGTGCTATCCAGAACCACGGCATTGCCATAGCTTACCGATTTGCTCACCTTGATCCCGTGGGCTGCTCCGATCAGGCTAAAGAAGATGGCATAGGTGCCGCTCTGAGAGATGAAACCCACAGGGCCACCGTCGCCGTAGTACTGGTCTGCAGCATTCAGCAGTCCAATCCTGGGGTTGAAGATTCCCATGCAGTTAGGTCCAATGAGGTTGAGGCCAGCCTCCTTGGCCATCTCGGTGATGATCTGCTGCAGCCTAATCCCCTCTTCGGTGTTGGTCTCAGCAAACCCCGAGGTGAAGAGCATCACTCCCCCCACCTTTTTCTCAATGCAATCGCGGATGATCTGAGGAGCTGCCGCTCTGGGCACAGCAACGATTACATAGTCTACCTCATCCGGGATATCGAGCAGGCGATAGTAGTTTTTGACCCTCAGGGCCTCGATGCCAGGTAGCTCCTGCTCATCGATCTGAACCGAGTATACCTTCCCCTGAAAGTGAGCCAGGTTCCGGAGCCACATATAGTCCATCTCTCGTTTATCGCCCACCACCGCCACCGAGCGCGGGTTAAACGCTCGATGGAGCTTTGACACAATGTCTTTCAACCTGGTTCCTCTCAGTCGGATTCGAGGATCACCCTGGCATCTACAGCCACGGCACCATCGCTGTAAGCGAAGATGGGGTTGATGTCCAGCTCTTTCATCTCCGGCCTTTGCTCCACAAAATCGGAGACCTTGAGCAGAAGGTCCTCCAGCACGCCGATATTGGCTGGCTCCTGCCCCCGGTATCCCTCCAGTATCGGGTATCCCTTTATCTCTCTGATCATCTCCTGGGCATCTCTCTTGGTGAGGGGGACGATCCTGAAGGAGACATCCTTGAGGACTTCGACTAAGATGCCGCCCAGCCCAAACATCAAAACCGGTCCAAACTGAGGGTCCTTATGCATACCAATGATTACCTCTGTCCCCGGCCGGGCCATGTTCTGTACCGCTACCCCATCGATCTTCGCCTTTGGCTCGTGCTGCTTTATCGAGGAGATGATGTCATCGAAGGCTTTAGCTACCTCCTGTTCGCTATTGAGGTTCAGCTTAACCCCTCCGGCATCGGTTTTGTGGAGGACATCGGGCGACACTATCTTCATCGCTACCGGGAAACCGATTTCCTTGCTCAGGGAGATAGCCTCTTCCTTTGACCTGGCGAGCCTTATCTCCGTTGTGTTTACCCCGGCCTCCTTTAGGATTTGCTTCGATTCTAACTCGGTTAGGTACGACCTTCCTTCTTTTCTAGCCGTGCCGATGATTTCATCCACGCTCATGAACTTTTCTCCCTCTCTGTCCCGCAGTTGGCGGGAATTTTCCATATAAAGGGCCGCAACCACCATTGCGGCCAAGAAACATCCCCCTTTTGGCGGCCCCGATGGGATTTGAACCCACGATCTCCACCTTGACAGGGTGGCGTGTTAGGCCGCTACACTACGGGGCCTGGACCTGGCCAAAACATGGAGTAGGGATGACAGCTTTGCATTGTATCAATTGCGGTCTCACCTTGTCAAGGTAAGCTCCTTTTGCTAAACTTGAATGGGATGGTATAGGTGTTAGGATGAGGTGTCAAAATGGGTGGTAGAGATTATCGCAGGCGGGAGCCAAAGAAACCCAAAAAGGATGCCACGAAAGCGGCGACTCCCACCGTTATTCAACCCTCACCCGTCGTTGAAGTGATTAGGAAGAAAAGGAAGCCCAAGGAGTTGAAAGAGGCTGAGGCTGAGGAGGAATAAGAGCTTGGCAGCCTACCAAAAGCTTTATCACAGCGGGGAGCTGGAGGAAAGGATTGAGCGTGCCCGGGCTATGCTCCATAGCTGTGAGCTTTGTCCCCGCTGCTGCCACGTCGATCGGCTGCTGGGCGAGACGGGCATGTGTCGCACTGCCAGCGAGGCAGTGGTTTCTAGCTATGGACCGCACTTCGGCGAGGAGGCGCCGCTGGTGGGGTCTCGGGGGTCAGGAACGATCTTCTTCACCTACTGCAATCTGAGATGCATGTTCTGCCAGAACTATACCATCAGCCAGTTGGGCGAAGGAAGGCCGACGAGCAAGGGGGAGATAGCGAGGATGATGCTCTCCCTCCAGCAGCGGGGCTGCCATAACATAAACTTGGTCAGCCCTACCCATGTGGTGCCCCAGATCCTGGAGGCATTGCATGTTGCCGCTGGTTTGGGGCTCTCCATCCCCCTGGTCTATAACAGCGGTGGCTATGATTCTGTGGAAACGCTGAAGCTCCTCGATGGCATCGTCGATATCTACATGCCCGATATGAAGTATTCCGATGACAGAAATGGGAGGCGCTTCTCCGGGGTCAAGGATTACCCCTCGATGAACCAGGCAGCGGTGAAGGAGATGCACCGCCAGGTGGGAGACCTTGAGCTTGACCAGCGCGGGGTGGCCAAGCGGGGGCTCCTGGTTCGTCATCTGGTGCTCCCCAACGGGATAGCCGGGACCGAAGGGGTGGTGCGCTTCCTCGCCGAGGAGATCTCCGTCAATACCTATCTAAATGTGATGGCTCAGTATTATCCCTCCCATAGAGCGTTCAAAATCCCCGCCCTTTCCCGCCCCCCGACAAGGCAAGAATTTGCTCACGCGGTGAACCTTGCCCGGGAGTATCGACTTGAGAGGCTGGATGGGGTCAGGCCCCGCTCCTTGATAAGGCTCCTTTAGCACTAAGGGGTGAGTTAGTATGTCCCAAGAGGCATGTCTCCACGCATTAGTGTATGGCGTTGTTCAGGGGGTAAATTTCCGCTTCTTCGTCCTGCGCCATGCCAGAGACCTGGGGCTTACCGGTTATGTGCGCAACCTCTATCCAGAGGAGGTGGTGGAGGTCAAGGCTGAGGGGAAGAGAGAGCAGTTGGAGCGATTGCTGAGGCATCTGGAGGAGGGGCCACGGGGGGCACGGGTGGAGCGGGTTGATGCCAATTGGTCAGAATATAGCGGAGCCTATAACCGCTTCGAGCTAAGATTTTAACCCCCAATCTGGCGCTGAATGCTAGTCCTTCCTTCTGATAAAGACGTCCAGGCTCTTTATTTCGTCCGCCCCCTTAAGGGTTGATACCATGGCCAATAGAGTGTTGGCTATCATCTGCCGGGGGAAGCGGCTGAGGGTCAGCGGCGAGCCATTGACCACGACCACTGCTTCCGCCGCTGGCCATTTGGAGATGAGCTTCTCCTCAATGAAGCTGGCAACAGCGGCGATGTCCTCCCATGAAAACTGAGGTACGTCGGCCTCCAGGGTCTCATCTGTGACGATGGCCAGGAGTTGCTTGGGGGAGAGAAGGAGCCCTTCTCCCAGCTCCTTGCGGTGCACCTCGATCTTGAGTGCTGAGCCCTTTCTAAATCCCTCGGCGAGAACGATGTCGAAGTCCGGGCCCAGGAAGCGCACCACCTCCTCGATGATGGCGTCGTGGTCCTGAGGCCGAATCATGGCCAGCTTTTGCCGCGAGCTGATGACTACGGCATCGCTCCCCGACCGGGCGAGTCGCCAGCTATCCTTTCCCGGCTGGTCGAGTTCAAAGCCTTTGGGGCTATGTTTTATGGTGGCAACGCGATAGCCCCGCTGCTTAAGCTCAGCGACCAGGCGCTCAATAAGAGTGGTCTTCCCTGACTTCGCTTTGCCCACGATAGAAATAACGGGTGGCATCTTTTCGAACTCTCCTTTCCCTGCATCCTCTCGATCGCTATTGGTGTTTTTACATCCCGTATAAAGTTGGTTTGATTTACTCTTCCCTCCAGTCAAGCATCAGCACCTGAATCATTTCCCCCTCTTCGACCGCCACCACGTCTTCGGGAACGATGGCCAGCCCATTGGCCTGAGCCATAGATGTGAGTATCCCAGAGCCTTGAGGCCCGCTGACCCGGGCATAGTAACGATCTCCCTCTCTTCTCACCATAGCCCGGGCGAAGATACGGCGACCGTCGGTGTTTTCTATCCTGCTCTCCGAAATTGCCCTGATCATAGGCTTGGAGAGGTTTCTCTGCCCCATCATCTTCAAGATGGCGGGGCGAGCGAAGAGTTCGAAGGTGATCATAGAGCTCACCGGGTTGCCGGGAAGTCCCAGATGGGGCACCCTTTTCCCATCCCCGTTGATCAGACCGAAGGCCAGGGGTTTGCCTGGCTTCATGCGCACCGTCCAGAAGGAGATCTCCCCCTGTTTTGCCAGGACATCCTTCACCAGGTCATATTGCCCCATGGAGACCCCTCCTGAGGTGAGGAGCAAATCCGAATCCAGCGCTTGCCTTATCTTAGCTTCAAGCTCCTCCTCGCGGTCTCGGGCGATGCCCAGGATTTTGGGGATGCCGCCATAGCGAGCGACCTGGGCGGCGAGGCTGAAGCTATTGCTGTTATAGATCTTTCCCTGAGGAAGCGGCTGGTCGATTTCCACAAGCTCGTCGCCGGTAGCCAGGATTGCCACCACAGGGCGGCGAATAACTGCCACCGTCGCTTTACCTATGGAGGCGAGGACTCCGATCTCCTGGGGGCGGAGAAGGGTGCCCTTCTCCAGCACCAATTGACCGCGCGAAATGTCCTCACCAGCACGGCGCACATTCAGCCCCCTTTTTATCTCCTTCAGGATGCCGATCTGGGATATGGGACGCTGGGGGCGAAGGTTTTCGTCTGTGTCCTCGAATTGGGCCACGCTATCAGCGCCTTGGGGAATGGGGGCCCCGGTCATAATGCGGATCGCCGTTCCCGGTCTCACCTCCTGCTGTGATATAGCGCCGGCGCTGACCTCGCCGATAACATCGAGGACGGCAGGCGATGACTGGGTGGCGCCCCTGGTGCTCTCCGCCTGGAGGGCATAGCCATCCATGGCGGAATTGTCCAGCGGGGGGACATTGAGCGCTGAAGAGACGTCCTCGTCAAGGACCTGCCCCAGGCACTCGAGGATGGGCTTCTCTTCCCTGTCCAGCACCTCAACATAGCTGAGGACTTTCTCCAGCGCCTGTTCCACGCTGATCATCAGGATTCCCCCAGCTGTCGCCTGATCTCGCCATACCTCATCAAGCCATACATCGCCCGAGCCGATTCCTCGGGGGTGCTATAGATAGGGATTCCTGCCTCCCGGAAAAGGCCCAGGGCGAGGTCGGTAGCGGCGAAGTGCATAGCTATCGCGGTGCTGATCACCGGCTTGCCATATTGCCGGGGTATAGAGGTAACCATCTCCGCCTCGTTGAGCAGCTCCCTTATTCGGTCAGGGGAGAAACCCCGACCCACCCAAGGGCTGGAGATGATTATGCCATCGATGTAATCGAGCTGCGCCAGGATCTGAGCGATCCGGGGTGTGGTCATGGGGTCGCCAGGGGCAGCGGTATCCACGGGGTTGGTGGGCACCGGGGCATGGGGCGGTAGCACCTCCTTGAGGCGGCGCTTGGTGTCAGGGTCGAACTCCGGTAGCTCCAGCCCCAGCGAGGCGCAGGCATCAGAGGTGGCAACGCACTGCCCACCACTTCCGATTATGCTTACCCTCTTCCCCTTGGGCAGAGGCTGACATGCTAGTGCTTCCGCTAGGTCAAAGGGATGGATTACCTCATAGCACCTGATTATGCCCGCCTGCTTGCAGGCAGCATCGAAAATCTCATCGGAGCCAGCGAGGGAGGCAGTATGGGATAGGGTTGCCCTGGAGCCGGCGCTGGTGCGCCCACCCTTGTAGACCACGATAGGTTTTCTCTTCACCACCTCTCGGGCAATCTCCATAAACCTCCCCCCCTCCTCGACTTCGATGCCCTCGATATAGAGCACGATAGCTTTTGTATCTTCGTCCTCAGCGAGGTACTCCAGATAGTCAGACATGTTTATGCTTGCCTGATTGCCGCTACTCACATACTTGCAGAACCCGTAGCCCTTTCTGGTAGCTGCCTGAAACAGATATTGCCCCAGGGTGCCACTTTGGGAGATAAAGGCAATGGGTCCTGGCGGGGGTGCATCCATGAAAATGAGGTTCAACTTGGCGCGCGAGCTCCATATCCCATTGCTATTGGGTCCCACAAATCGGAAGCCCGCCTGGTGAGCCATTCTCACCATCTCGTCCTGGAGCTTCTTTCCCTCCTCGCCCGTCTCAGCAAAGCCGGCGGTCAGCATCACCCCCCCTTTTATCCCCTTCTTTATACATTCCGCCATGGCCTGGGGAATCTGAGGGGCGGGAATGGCAAAGATTGCGAGATCAATTTCGTCGGGGATATCGAGGATGCTGGGATATGCCTTGATCCCCGCTATCTCCTCGCGGTTTGGGTTCACCGGATAGATAGCGCCCCGGTAGCCTGCCGCCAAAGGAAGGTGGACAGCGCGCCCGCCAAACTTCCATGGGTTTTCCGAGGCGCCGATAACCGCCACCGACCTCGGCTCAAAGATGGGACGTAGCTGCTCTGCAATGCTCTTCTCTATAACCTTAGCCATAAACAATCCTCCGTTACAGTAAGAGAGGTTCTTTTTCAAGGAGCGTTCTTGCCCGCTCTAGATCGGCTTTGGAGTTGATATTGAAAAAGCTCAACTGGTGGGGGTCGAATTTTTCCACCTCAGCCTGTTCAACGTATCTTATCCTCAGTGTGGGAAAGACATCAGCGATCTTAAGCCTGCCCTCACTGAGCGTGGCCTCCATGGGGCCTAGGCAGCGCTTGGAGTAGACGGCGTGAAGTGGCTCCAGACCAACCTTGAGCCGGGGAATAACAACATCGAAGTCGGGGCTCAGCTCCATAAGGTAGCGAAGCAGGTCGATGTTCAAAAAGGGCATGTCGCAGGCGACTACCAGGCTGTGAAACGAGGATGCCGCCTTAAGCCCGGAATAGATGCCGCCCAAGGCACTTTTATCGGGGTAAACATCGGCCACCATCTTCACATCAAGGTCGGGGAGGAAAAGCTGGTCTCCCTGAGCTACTACCACGGTGACCTCTGTCCCCAGCAGTTCAAGACGCTCGACGACCCGCTGAATGAGGCTCTGGCCACCAATTTCTTCTAGGGCTTTATTTCGCCCCAACCTCAGGCTCTTCCCCCCAGCTAGAACGATAGATGTCATCACTTTAACCATTTAACCAGTTTACCATTTTACCACCTTCAGAGGTGAAAGGGAAAGGATGAACGAAGGGGTCAGGCCCTGAGGGTCGCACCCAGCTCCCGGTGGAGTCTCTCCAGGATTTTCTCTTGAGCTTGATTGACCTCTTCATCGGTTAGGGTACCGCTGGGCGATTGATAGTGGATGCTGAAGGCGAGGGACTTCTTACCCCGGGGCACCTGCTCCCCGGTGTAGACATCAAAGAGGGTGACCCTGGTCACTAGCGGGTGGCTTTGGATTATATCGCTTACCTTTTTCGAAGGTATCGCTCCATCTACTGTTAGCGCAACGTCCCGAAGCGTGGCCGGGAATCTTGCTCTGGGGCGATATTTGCTAGGCTCCAAAGTGGCGGGGAGCAGCCGCTCAAGATCGATTTCGAAGAGATAAACGGGGCGAGAAGAGATATCGAAGCTCTCCACCACCCTGGGGTGTAGCTCGCCTAAAACCCCCACACTCTGGTCCTGAACCACAATCTGCGCCCCCCTGCCGGGGCTGAAGGTCTCATCCTCTATAGGCTCGAAGCTCGCTGTGACACCGAGACGTTCGAGGAGGGTCTCAACTATTCCCTTGGCATCGAAGAAGTCCAGAGTCTCACCATGACCATGCCAGCTACGGTCGAGGCGGGGGCCGCTGAGCACCCCGGCCACCATGTGGCGCTCCTCGGGGAGGTCTCCCTCCCGGGGCAAATAAACCTTGCCCACTTCAAAGAGCCTGATGCCATCCTCCTCGTGCTTCTCATTGGCGGAGAGGGCGGCGAGCAGGTTTGCCCGAAGGGTGGTGCGCAGGTATTCCTGTCCCGCAGTGATGGGATTGGCAACTCTTAGTGGGGCGAGCCGGGATTGGGGAACCGCTTTGCCCATCACTTCCAGGCTGGTCAGGGAGTAGGTGATCGCCTCTTGCATCCCGCAGCCAGCGAGGATTTGGCTCACCCTCTCCCTGAGAGCTCGCATGGGGTCGGGTTCGTATTTGGGCAGCGAGCCGCTGGGCAAGGTGGTGGGGAATTCATCGTAGCCGATGATGCGCGCAATCTCTTCCGTGAGGTCGTCTGAGAGCCGGACATCGGTGCGCCAGTAGGGAACGGTGACCGAAAGCTCATCACCGCCGACCACCTGGCAGTCAAATCCCAGATAGGTTAGCACCTTGGTTTTTTGCTCCAGGCTGATGTCCACCCCCAGAATGCGCCTCACCTGCCTCGAGGTGAGCGAGATTGGCTTTGACTCCACTTTTCCGGGGTAGACATCGATAATACCCTTTGCTATCTCGCCCCCCGAAAGCGCTGCCATTAACTGGGTGGCGCGCTTAAGCGCGAGGAGGGGAAGCTCAGGGCTGAGCCCCTTCTCGAAGCGTAGCGAAGCCTCGCTTCTGAGGCGCAAAGCCATTGAGGTGCGCCGAATACTCGCCGCATTGAAGCTCGCCGACTCGATCAAGACTGCGGTGGTCTCCTCCGTCACCTCGCTCTCGGCACCCCCCATCACTCCAGCGATAGCCACTGCTCCCTCGCCATCGGCGATAACCAGCATATCGCTGGTGAGACCGCGCTCCTCGCCATCGATGGTGGTGATGAATTCACTCTCCCTGGGGCGGCGCACTAGAATCTTGCGCTGGGCAAGCTTGTGGTAATCGAAGGCGTGAAGGGGTTGCCCATACTCCAGCATGACATAGTTGGTGACATCAACGATGTTGTTGATAGGGCGCATGCCACAGGCAAGCAACCGCTGCTCCAGCCAGGGAGGCGAGGGGCCAACCAGGACATTGGTGATCACGCTGGCGCAGTATCTGGGGCATAAATCAGGGTCGATGATCTCCACCGAGGCTTTTCGTTCTATAGGCTCTCCTTGCTCGTCATAGCTCGTTTCTGGGAGGCGAACCGCTTGCTCAGTGAGGGCGGCGATCTCGCGGGCGACGCCAATGATGGACAGGCAGTCGGGGCGATTGGGCGTTATATCCAGATCGAGAATAGTATCGCCAAGGTAGTCATCCAGAGGGAGGCCCAAAGGGGCATCAGCGGGCAGCACCATGATCCCCTCATGGCGCTCGGAGATGCCGAGCTCCATTTCCGAGCAGATCATCCCCTCAGAGGCGACGCCCCTGATCTTGGCCTTCTTCAGCTTAAAGCGTTCACC
>DAOUOW010000053.1 GCA_030626475.1 Chloroflexota bacterium
ACCAAGCCAGGCCTTCCCCCGATCTGCTACGGATATGTGACGCCGGGTATCGCCGCGCGGCTCATCTCCGATTACATTCTCGGTAATGACCCCTGCCCCGAGTTTGCCCTCGGTGCCCTCGAGGAGAACGAGCTCATCCCCACCATTTTTGACCAGCCGAGGTTTCAGTACGAAAAGCGCATCCTTCTGGCGCGCTGCGGGGATATCGACCCCGAAGATATTAACCAGTATATCGCCAATGGCGGCTATGCTGCGCTGCTGAAAGCTCTGGGCATGGCGCCACAGGACATCATCGAGGATATTACACGCTCCGGGCTCAGGGGGCGGGGCGGCGCTGGATTCCCTACCGGGGACAAGTGGCAGATATGCCGCGATGCTCCCGGCACCGCCAGGTATGTCATCTGCAACGCCGATGAGGGCGACCCCGGCGCCTTCATGGACCGTGCCATCCTGGAGAGCGACCCCCACTCCGTCATCGAGGGCATGATCATCGCTGGTTATGCCGTTGGCGCAGCCAAAGGCTACATATACGTTCGTATCGAGTATCCGCTGGCAGTGGCACGTGTCGATACCGCCCTGAGGCAGACTGCGGAGCTGGGACTCCTCGGCGACGATATCATGGGCCACGGTTTTGGCTTCGAGATCGAGGTGATGCGGGGCTCCGGGGCATTCGTTTGCGGCGAAGAGACCGCGCTCATCGCATCGCTTGAAGGGAGACGCGGCTGGCCATGGCACCGCCCTCCGTTCCCCGCCACCGAAGGCCTGAAGAACCAGCCGACGCTGATCAATAACGTCAAGACCCTTGCGAGCGTCCCGCCCATAATCGACCGCGGTGCGGAGTGGTTCGCAAACATCGGCACACCAGCCTCAAAGGGAACAGCCGTCTTCGCCCTGGCAGGCAAGGTGCTCAACACCGGCCTTATAGAGATACCGATGGGCACGACACTACGAAAACTCATCTTTGAGGTGGGCGGAGGCATCCCCAACGGCAGGAAATTCAAGGCAGTGCAGATTGGAGGCCCGTCGGGTGGCTGTCTCCCCGAGAGCCTCCTGGATCTGCCCATCGACTTCGACTCGCTCACTGAGGCGGGAGCCATGATGGGGTCTGGGGGCATGGTCATCCTCGACGAGGATAACTGTATGGTCGATACCGCGCGCTACTTCCTCGACTTCACCCGCAAGGAATCATGCGGCAAGTGCACCTTTTGCCGCCTGGGAACGGCACAGATGCTGGATATACTCGAGGACATAACCAGGGGTGAGGGAAATCCTGGCGACATCGCTCTCCTTGAGGAGCTAGCGGCCGATATCAAAGGTGGAGCGCTCTGCGGCCTGGGTAAGACAGCGCCAAACCCGATCCTGACCACCCTGCGATATTTTCATGAAGAGTATGAGGCTCATATCACAGAGCAGCGCTGTCCTGCGAAGGTGTGTCCCGAGCTCACCGCATTTTACATCCTCCCAGTGAAGTGCGAGCGCTCCTGCGATGCCTGTGTCGGCTCCTGCCCGGTGGAAGCAATCTTCAGTGGCAAAAAGGGGATCAAGGTCATCGACCAGGAAAAGTGCGTCAAGTGCGGCTCCTGTGTCGATGCCTGCCCACCCCAGTACAGCGCCGTTATTAGGATATCGCCGGTTAGCGAGCTACCACCTTCAGAACCGAGGCCTCCTGATAAAAATGGAAAAGATTAAGCTAACTATCGACGGTGTCCCAATTCGGGCAAAGCAGGGCGAAAAAGTCCTTTTCGCCGCCCTGGATGCGGGCATCTATATCCCCAACCTGTGCGCCATTAGCGGCGTCAGGCCGCATGCCGGCTGCCGCCTCTGCTTCGTCGAGATCGAGGGAAGGCCCGAGCCGGTCACCGCCTGCACCGAGGAAGTAGCCGAGGGCGCCATTGTCCACACCGATGGGCCCCGCATCCGCAGGCTCCAGCGAACCGCCCTGGAGCTGCTGCTGGCGTCACATCCCATCGAATGCAAGACCTGCCCGGCAAACAAACACTGCGAACTGCAAAACATCGCATCTTTCCTTAAGGTCAAGCTGAATACGAAGCGCTTCCGCAAGAAGCTTCGTGACCTACCAGTGGACGACAGCCATCCCGATATCATCCTCGATCCGAATTTGTGCGTCGTCTGCGGCAAATGCATCTGGGCCTGCTTGGAACAGCGGGGCATCGGCGCACTCAACTATGCCTTTCGCGGCGACCGCACTATCATCAGCGCCTTCGGGGGCGATCGCCTGGTCGATACCAGATGCGACGGCTGCGGGCTATGCGCCGAGGTCTGTCCGGTGGGCGCTATTTCGAAAAATGTGAAAAAGGCCACGCTATCCCATAAAATAAGTAAGGGGTGACTTCAACATGGAGATCCCGTTTTCCAAATGGCATGCTGCGATCCCCCACAGAAGGTCCCGGCGCAACTATGACTCCACCGATCTTGAGCCAGACCTGCTGTCCCACATGCAAAACATTTGCCGCGATTTCAGACCTTTCCCGCAGGCCAGAGCAGAGCTAACAACCCAATCGCCTGATGAAATTTTTAGGGGTGTTATCGGCCATTACGGTAAGATCAAAGGCGCTCCTGCCCTTATCGCTTTTATCGGCAAGATGGATGATCCTTATATTCAAGAAAAGGTTGGCTACTTGGGAGAAGGTATCATCCTGGAGGCAACAGCTAATGACCTGGCCACTTGCTGGGTGGGTGGGTTTTTCCGCCCTAAAGTTGCTGCATCCATCGTCGGCACCGGCGAAAATGAAAGAGTTTTAGCAGTAACTCCCATAGGTCACGCCGTAAAGGACTTTTCACCACAAGAAAGAATAATGACGGGCTTTGGTCGAACCCACCGGCGCAAACCCCTGGCAGAACTGGTCACCGGACTGGGGCAGGCGGAGTGGCCTCATTGGATGAAATCAGCCCTGGAAGCAGCTACGCTCGCCCCTTCCGCTATCAACAGACAGCCCTGGCGCTTCTATGTAGAACCAGATAGTATAACCGTTTCCGTATATGGTTCAAGGCTCGAGTTTGGTATATCCAAGCGTCTCGATTGTGGGATCGCGATGTTGCACATTGAGGTCGCTGCATTAGAGTGCGGTGTACAAGGCAAGTGGGAGTTTCTGGAATCTCCGAAGGTGGCTAAGTTCACGATTTGACCTACATGTGCACTCATCACAATTTAGCTAGCACTTCGCCGGCGATGAGGTATCTTCCCCACCCCAGGTTTCAGGAGGTATGCCTCGCTACTTCGTAGTCGCGCTTGATGCCCTCACCAATAAAACCGGAGTGTTCCCTGCATGTAGGACTTTATCTGCGGTACTCCCGAATGCCCAACGACTTATGCCGGAATGCCCATGTGTAGACATAGCCACCACATCGGCCTGTATTTCGTCGGCGATCCTGATAATTTCTTCCGCCGGGACCCCAAGTCCAACCTCGGACATGGCGTTGATTCCTTTATCCCTAAGTTCAGCACCCACCGTATCTAGGTAACCTTTGGACTTCGCTATTATCTTCTCCATCTCCTCCGGGCTGTAGAGCTTTTGGACAGCCTCTCCCGGGATGCTGTAAACCAAGTGGGCCGGCGCCACTACCTGAAAGAGGACGACTTCTGCTTTGATCTTGGAGGCAAGCTCACTGATATAGGGAATTACCGCTTCGCTTTCCTTTGAGCCATCCAGGGGAACGAGCGCCTTGTTCAGCAAACGCTTCTGACTCACTTTAGGACGGGCGTCCTTAGCCCTGATGAGCACTACCGGCCGCTCCGTAGCCCTCACCACCTTGGCAGCTACGTTTCCCAAGAACCAGCGCCTGATGCCAGACCGGCCGTGAGTAGCCATCACGATTAAGCCAATTTTCTCCTTGTCCGCATAGTCCACAATCTGCTCGGCAGTGTGTCCGACTAGATGGACTGCGCCCACCTTGGCCGGTTTCCCGCGATACCTTTCGGCACCTTTCCTTGTGGCCTCAACCATTTTCTCCAAGTACAATTCGTCAATGTGTAGATACTTGTCCTCGGCTGACTCAGAAACATGTATCAGGGTGACCTCAGAACCCAGAGCTCCTGCCAGCTCCTCAGCGTAGGGTAGAGCAATCTCAGCCAGCTCCGATCCGTCCAGGGTAACGAGTATTTTCTCATACATTGTGAACCTCCCACACTTATGATACATCTATTTAATGATTATACAACTTTCGGGCCTGATAAAAATCAGAGTTATTGCAAGTCTACTCTTGGCCTTTCACCAAAGCTCTGGAGCTTGATGGTGGCCTCACGCGGATTCACCGAGGAGATATCCGGCTTCAGGGTTTCATCTCTACCTGGGTGCTTCTCCCCTAAGAGCATCTGCCGCTCTAGGGAGAGCTTTTCCGGTGGTGGGGCGTGCGCTCAGCGCCGCTTCAATCTAGGTGTGATTCTTAGTGTATCCAAGCTTCTGGATTGCGGAATAGCGATGTTGCACATTGCTGTCGCTGTGCTGGACTGCTGTAAGTGGTAGGTAGAACGCAAGATTCAAATGCGTTCCCAGATTAGATGGCCGGTCCATTGCATCTCGCCCACCGCGATCGGCTCTGTACTTAATAAAAGCCTGTCACCATCGAATTCAAAAGTGCGTTTCTGGTCATTACCGATCCAGTTGGGAAAGAGGCAGACCTCAACGTGGTGAATGACCATGTCTCCCTGAACTTCATACCTTCCGCAATAGGATATATAGGTATCAACAGCCGCCACTTTCTCCTCGGTAGTCCCCCTCTTGATGTCTTTAGCAGCGAACCTGGGACGGTTGGCACTCATCATAGCCACGGACACATACCCCTCCTCGCTGTACATCAGGAACCCCACGGGGTCTTGACCCCAGGGGTATCTGACCTCGCCATCCGCCCTTCTCACCTCATAGGACAGCAGTCTCCAGGTGCCAATAAAAGGATTTCGTGAAGTCTTTGCCATTCTCTATTCCCTTTGTATGTCTTGGAGAGAGAGGAGAGAGA
>DAOUOW010000005.1 GCA_030626475.1 Chloroflexota bacterium
AGGAAGCCCCAGCCCATCCCGCGTGGGTTGGTGCCGCTATTTGCTGCACCTATCGAACCAATGCCTGGCCATCGGTTGCAGCGGCACCTGAGAAAGATTTGCAAGAAGGCGGGGGTCGATTTGCCAAACAGGGGCGGCTTTCACAGCAGCAGGCGCAGGGTGGTAACAGATGTCAGCAAGGTTGAGCCGTCAGACATAAACACCAGCAACTTCATGCGCTGGGCGATTCCAAGAGGACTAACTATGGTCGCCAGATACAGGCAGACCCCGGTTGAAGCCACTGATAAGGCCATCCTTGAGAAGCATCCCTATGTTAAAATATGGGAGCAGGCTTGCCCCCACATTCTATATTTGAATACCCACTACAGTTCATTGTATGATAATATACAATAGGGTACCCAAAGCGTAAACCTGCTATATTAACTCCAGCCTGGGATTGTGCACGTAACCGTCAAAGCCAACTTGCCGCCAGAAGGCAACACCCCTTTCATTCTTGTCAAGGACGTGCAGCATGGCGTAAGCGAGCCCCTGCTCCTTAAACCATGCCAGGGCAGCCTGGGTCAGTTTCCACCCGATACCCTTTCCCCGGAACGGTTCCAGCACGAAGGCATCTTGTACGTAGCCAAATTCCTGCGGTTCATAATACGGGATACTCCCGGCGACATTTAGCAGAGTATAGCCAACCAGCTCACCTGAGGACGACTGGGCGACAAAGAGGGTGCGCCGGGGTGATTTCAAAGCGTCCGCTGCCCAGGTGCGGAAGTACTGCCCACCATCGGCTCGCACTTTGAACCGTGGCTCGATGCTCGTCTGGTGTTTCATGAACTCCTTCCACAAAGCTACAATGGCATCGAGGTCCTGCTCAACTGCAAGGCGGACGTGGCAATCATCCACTGGCATCTCCTTTCCTTCAAGCCCTATCCATGAGCCTCTCCAGGGCAGCTTCGATCCTTTTCAGGCACCTCTCCCTGCCCAGCACAGCCATGGTCTCAAAAAGGGGCGGGGCAGCGGTGTGCCCTGTGGTTGCCACCCGCAGCAGACCGAAGAATTCCCCGGTCTTGAGACCAAGCTCCGCTGCCAGGGGACGGAGAACGCCCTCCAAGGAGGAGGCTTCGAAGGGGCAGCTCTCCAGCCGTTCCTTTGCCGTCTCTAGCGCCTTTAGCGCCCTTTCTCTCGTCAGCCCTCTTTCAAGAAGAAGGGCAGGCTCATAATCCAGCCTTTCGACAAAGAAGAAGCTGGCAAGCTCAGCGCCTTCTGCCAGGGTTCTCATCCGCTCCTGGATAAGGGGCATGATCTGGCACACATAGTCCCCGGAAATGGGGCGCTTGACGCTTTTCGGCAGCCCCCTTTCTAGAAAGGGCATCGCATGTTCCACCAGCTCCTCGATGCTGAGCTGGCGCAGGTAAACGCCATTCATCCACCCAAGCTTCTCCTGGCTGAAGATGGCGCCCGTCTTGCCGATGCGCTCAATGGAGAAGTTCTTTATTAGCTCCTCCCGGCTCATGAGTTCGGTGCGGTCATCAAGCGACCAGCCCAGTAGAGCGAGGAAGTTGACCATGGCCTGTGGTAGGTATCCCTGCTTCTGATAATCCATAACCGAGGTGGCGCCATGGCGCTTGCTCAACTTGGCGCGGTCGTTTCCCAGGATCATCGGCAGGTGGGCAAACTCTGGGGGCTCATAGCCCAGGGCATCATAGAGCAGAATGTGGCGCGGGGTGCTTGACAGCCATTCATCAGCCCTCAGCACATGGGAAATCTTCATCCGGTGGTCATCGACCACATTGGCTAGATGATAGGTGGGGTAGCCATCCGATTTCAGAAGGACAAAGTCATCTATAGTGGCGCAGTCAAAGACAACATCGCCACGGATGAGATCATTGAATTTGACCGCTCCCGAGAGCGGCGTCTTGAACCGAACTACCGGTGTAATGCCCTTCGCCTCAAGCTCTGCCTTTTCCCTTTCGCTGAGTTCACGACAGCGGCGGTCGTAGCCCGGCGGCTGCTTTCTCCGCATCTGCTCCCTTCTCATTTCCTCCAGGCGCTCAGGGGAGCAGTAGCACAAATAGGCATCGCCTTGCTCTACCAAGCGCCGCACTACGCCTTGATATATCTCAAGACGCTGCGACTGGAAATAAGGAGCGTATTCGCCACCAACCTCCGGACCCTCATCCCAATCCAATCCCAGCCAGCGCAGGCTATCGAGGATAGCCTCCAAAGCGCCCTTCACCTTACGCGCGACGTCGGTATCCTCGATGCGGAGGATGAAGCTGCCCCCATGGTGCCTGGCGAAGAGCCAGTTGAAAAGGGCAGTCCTGATATTGCCCACATGGGGAATGCCCGTAGGACTGGGGGCGAAGCGAACCCGCACCGGCTTACTTACATTCTCCATATTCATTATCCCGATCTAGATGTTTACCAGCCAGGGTTAAAACGAATTACGACCCAACGGCAACCACTACCATTATGATGATCCAAGGGATTAAGAAGATAACCAGCATCCCCAAAGCCAGGCCTAAACCGAGGAGGAAGGCGGTATCAAAACGTATCCTAATATTGACCTCATTAACCTCTTTTCGCTCTTCCATTTCAACCTCCTAAGTTGAATTATGGTAAAATCTCGATTAACCGAGGTATTTTTCAACTCCAGGAATATGCCATTCTAGCTGCCTGGGGAAGTCTCTGTGGGGCTTGAAGGCACGAATGCAGCCGTCTATGCTTTGGCCCACGATTTCGATCTTGGACATGTCTCCTTGCCCCAGGCCCGCCTGATGGCAATAGCTGAGGTAGCCTATCTTGGCAAGGTCAAAGCCCATAATCCTCGCCGCTACGCTATCGCAGGCGACGAAGTCAGTGCTCGCCCAGGCAAGCCCAAGAGCAACCCCCTCACCATTGGCCGGGCCATCCCCTTCCATGCCCTCAAAGCCATCGATCACCGAAAGATGGGGAGGAATAATCCTGGCCAGCTTATAAAGGTTCAGGTTCAGCGCCGGGTAGCCCTGATGCATCTTGATCTTATCGTTGCCGCTCCTCTCGACCCAGCGCCCGGCTAGCCTTCCCCAAATGGAGGTGGCTGGCGTTTTCAATCGCACCAAGAGGGCGAGAAGACAGAGCTTTGCCGTTAGCACATTCTCTTTGCGCCTCAGGCTGCCCATGACCATGTTCTTCAGCGAGGCAGTGATGATAACGCAATCGTGAGTTTTGGGGAGGCAGATAGAGATGCGGTAATGGGCATCAACCACGCTCTTCGCCAGCCTGACGGTGATGGGCTTTAGCTCGGAGTCAAGGACCTCCACACGCACCTGTTCATCAGTATTTAAGTCCACGAACTGGACATTATATCGCTCCTTTAGCGAGAAATATCCCAAGCGCCTGAACGCTGTCATGGTATCAAGCGCCCCTGTACCTGAGCCCTCCCCAATGGTGATCTGGCATGAGGTACGCTCTCGGAGGAAATCGAGAAGCGCTATCATAGCATCAAGGTGGGTGACAGCCAGCGGGTTGGTGATCGTGAGTATGTTTGGCTTCACCAGTATCCTCTCCACCCCGTCAAGGTTGATATCGCTGGCGATCAGCTCCAAGGCCCTTTTTATATTGGCATAGCGGTCATCGCCCTTGACCAGTGCCACTCGAGAGCAAGCATTACCCACCTTTTTCACCCTCTGGCTCATTCTACCATTCTGCCATCGCCTCTACAACGGTGATGAAATATGCTTCAGCGCTTGCTCCAGATCAGCAGGCAGCTCGGAGCTGAACTCCACGTGCTCCCCGGTGCGGGGGAGCCTGAAGTCAAGGTAGTGGGCATGAACAAACTGCCGCTTGAGGAAGGGCGACCTTGTGCCATAGACCTCATCGCCTACTACCGGATAGCCTATGGCAGCGAGGTGGACGCGAATCTGGTGGGTGCGCCCCGTCTCCAGGGTCACCTCAAGAAGGGTGTAGTTATCTATGTAGTTGACAACTCGGTAATGGGTGCGCGCCTCTCTGCCGGTGGAGACCACAGCCATCCGCTTCCTGTTGCTTGGGTCACGCCCGATGGGGGCTTCGATAATGCCTCTATCCGGGGAGAGATGCCCCACCACCAGCACCAGGTATCGCTTCACTACCGAACGAGCCTTGATCTGAGCTGAGAGGCTCCGCTGGGCAGCATCATTTTTGGCCACCACCATCAGCCCGGAGGTATTCTTATCCAGGCGGTGCACAATCCCAGGTCGTGCTGAGCCGTCAACTCCTGCAAGATGGGGACAGTGGGCCAGGATGGCGTTCACCAGGGTGTGGCTGGGGTGACCGGGGGCGGGATGAACAATGAGCCCCGCTGGCTTATCCACCACCAGAAGGTCACCATCTTCGTAGACAATGTTGAGAGGCATTTCCTCAGGAACGGGGGAAGTAGGAGGAGAAGGCGGTATTATGACACTAACTTTGTCTCCGATGTTGAGCCTGAAGCTCCTCTTCACCTCAGCGTCATTAACGGTGATATATCCCTCGTTGATCAGCTTCTGAATATGGGAGCGTGATAGCTCAGGGTACTCCTCAGCGATGTATTTATCAAGGCGTATTCCCGTCCTGGCTACAGTGAATTGAAGCTTGCTAGTCATCTCTTGACTCATGGGGCTGCCTTTGCCTTCTGGCGAGGAATATCAAATAGTAGAGGATAAGGATAACGCCGACAGTGATGGCGGAGTCGGCAAGATTGAACACCGGCCAGTCACCAACGTCGATAAAATCGGTGACCTTCCCGCGGAAGGCTCGATCTATGAGGTTGCCAATAGAACCGCCCAGGACGAGCCCGAGAGCTACCTTGGCCACCATCCTGTTAAACAGGGGGTGATGGGCATAAAGGAGGATGGCGGCAATGCCAGTCAGAGCAGTGACCATGATGAGGAAGCCTTGATTGCCGAAGATGCCAAAGGCGCCCCCGACATTGGTAACATATTTGATCTGGAAAGGTCCCTCATCTGGTATAGATTGCCCCAGAGACATGTTGGCTCGAATCAGAACCTTGCTCAACTGGTCTAAGGCTACGACTGACAGAGCAGTGACGAAAAAGCCCAGCCCCATAATGAATCTGTTGCTTTGCTGCTCATGTCCTTGCATGGCAAATACCATCGCTGAGATAGGGGCCTAATCCAGCATCATCCGTAGCTGGCGGATAGTACCTAATGCCTGTCCCCGCCAGTGATTGTTGTGAACATACAAACCCATATTTGAAGTATAACACAAAAATTGCAAAAGGAAGGGAGGTGAGCAGGTGTGAAAGGAAGCTAAAGATGGAAATCCCAAATCTGCTTCTCAAAGGTTGTCGATACTGCAGCGGGGACCTGGTCCTCCAAGGTGAACTCCTGGGCATGTCCCCAGAAGAGATCCAAAGCTTGATACAGGAACAGGTTATCTACTAAGATCAGAAGTTTCCTGCTGTTGAGCGCTGGAGGCTGATGTCAAATTGTATGCTGGCTGCTGGGATCGCGATGTTGACAAACAGAAGGGCTGATGCAATAATATCCCACTAGAAAAACCCCCGGGAGGTACTAAATGAAGAGATGCCTGTCTTTAGTAGCGCTTGTAGTCCTTTGCTTGTCGCTGGTTATCGGCATCGCTTGTGGCGATGGAGGAGAAGAGGAGGAAGAAGGGGTAACGGAGATCAAGTTTGGCTTCGGGTTGAGTTTCATAGGCGGTGCTGGGTCGGCCATCGGCATACCGGCTAAAGCTGCGTGGGAGATGGCCAATGAAGAGCTCGGCGTCTTCGAGGTCGGCGGTGAGAAATATCGCTGGAAGCTCATCTTCGAAGAAAACGGGTTTAACGCCGCTGGCGGGGTATCGTCTGCCACCAAGCTGATCTTTGAACATGATGTAGATATCATGTGGCAGTTTGGTTCCGACGCATCGATGGCCGCCTACCCGTTTTGCCATGAATCGGAGATGATCCTGGATGCCTCGGGTTTGCCTGCGAACATGTTGGGGCCGGATAAACCCTACCTGTTCCAGGTGGCCGCCACCTGGGACTTCTTTTACATACACTTCTTTGACTGGCTGACCAAGGAGCATCCTGAGGTGCAGAAGGTTGTTGCTGCTTCTACTGACGATCTTATGGGCCATAGCATAGTCGATCCCATAGGCGAGATATGCGAGTACTATGGGATTGAGTGTACCAAGATCTGGTACCCTGTCGGCACTCAGGAGTACATGCACATAGCACACAAGATCATGAACGAAGATCCTGATGCAGTCTTTTTCTCCCAGAGCGCCTATGATGAACTGTGGGATGTGGGCTATGAAGGGTTGTTATTCGGTAGTCAGTGGGAAGAGGAACTGTACGGGACGCCGGACTGGGACAAGGCCATTGGCCATGTGTATTTGTGTGGGCCGCACCTGTATGGGCCCTGGCCTGAAGTGGCTGCCTTCAGGGACCGGTTCGAGGCAAGCCATGGTTATGAGCTCGGCACTTGGCCCACCTACACGTCCCAGGTGCTATTCGTATGGACCGAGGTCCTAAAGAAGGCCGGCACTGTGGACTTTGAGAACGACCTGGACAAGATTATAGAGACTGCGGAGACGGAGCTTTTTGAAACCCCGTATGGGCTTTCCCTTTTTGGCGGTGAGGAGGTTAACGGCATTGGGCACTGCGTCCTCACCGAAGACGCCATCAACATCATTGCCGGCCCGAGTGAGTATCAGCTAATAGAGCTCATTACGGCAGAGGAGAATGAGGCGCTGTCTATTGAGGTCTATGGCGGCAAATAGGCAGTTTTGCAATAAAATAATGGGAAAATTGCATTTGGAAGGGAGGTGAGCAGGCCATGACTGGCAAAGCAGCAGGAGGGGAGCACCAGTTATGCCTGCGGTGTATTATTCTCCTGAGAAGCTAGATGAAAAGGTATTGGCGAAGCATCCTTTCCTGAAGGAGTGGGCATAGATATGTCCATGTGGGGGAAGTGCGCTTGGAGCATTGAGTGCAGCATCCGAATTGTAACGACACTTTTATGTTTGAAATGGTTGTTGGCGAAAATGAAGGTTCTTTCCGCTATCTGATCCAGGTTGTGAATCTTTGGCAGCCATTCTGCAAGCTCCTCTGGTGAATAGGAATAATCGTATCTCTCGTAAGCATGTTCGTGCTGCCACCACTTCTCTTTGTTGCGCCCATGGAAGCGCACGTAAGCCACCTTGCTCGTTACTTTGGCAACGGGGGGCAGCAGGTTAGGCAACTGGGGCTCATCAACACAGCAGAAGCCGAGCTCATTTCGACGCAGCCAGTCAAACACCTCGCGCCTCAGCCACTGAGCATTGCGAAATTCAATAACGACAGGCAAATCCCTCAGCCTTTCCCTGACAATTTCCAGGTAATCGCGATTCTTGCGATTGTATCTAAAGCTATAGGGGAACTGAGCCAGCACGCAGCCCATCATGCCCCTATCTATCAGTGGCGTGAGCACCTCGCGAAAGGCGGTAAACACGTCCTCATTTTCCCCCTGTTCATGGGTCATCCTCTGGTTGGCCTTGATGCTGAAGAGGAAGCCTTCCCCTGTCTTGTTTGCCATGGATACCAGGGTTGCCGGCTTGGGCACGGTGTAAAAGGTGGCATTGATTTCGCAGCAGTTGAATTCGCGAGCGTAATAACGGAGCCACTCCCCTTTGGGCATGCCTAAAGGGTAAAAAGGCCCTACCCAGTCGTTGTAGCTAAAGCCAGAGGTTCCAAGATAGAGCACGATTTCAGTCTACCACATCTGCCTTGAGCTGCAAAGCACCATAGGTCCTATTTTGAAACGGATGCCATTTTCGATTGGGGCTCGATGATCACCTTGATCGAATCCTGCGCTTTAGCGACGAGCTGGAAGCCCAGGCCGGTCTCGGCTAGAGGTAGCCGGTGGGTAATCATCTCGCGCACACGCACACTGCGAGCGCGGATCAGTTCCAGTGCTACTGCATAGTCCGCGGGGCTGCCAGCATAGGAGGTGGTAAGCGTTATGTCGTTGCGAAAGAAAAGGTCGTTGACCGAGATCGGAATGGTAACGCCCGGGCCTGTCGGAGCGAAGAACAGCACAGTGCCCCCGCGCTCCACTGACTCTAGCGCCTGGGTGATGGCTGGCATGGCCCCGGTGCATACTACCACCAAGTCAGCAAGCCGGCCGTCGTTTTCTTGGCGCAGGCGGGCGGGCACGTCCTCTTCGGCGTGGATGGTAGCATCGGCCCCAAATCTTCGTGCCGCTTCCAGCCGGTAGTCAACGATGTCGGTAGCCACCACGCGACTTGCCCCCATTGCGCGAGCCAGTTGCACATGGAGCAGCCCGGCAATGCCGCTGCCGATAACGAGCACGCTCTGGCCCGGCTCAAGGCGCGCCATCCTTTGCCCGCGTAGGACGCAGGCCAGAGGCTCGGTAAAGGTCGCCTCCTCATAAGATACCTCGTCAGGCAGCAGAAACACCCCGTGCTCCACGTTGATAGCCGGCAAGCGGATGTACTCGGCGAAGCCACCGGGGTCAAAATTCGTCTGGCGGAGGGTGTCGCACACGGTGTGATGGCCGCTGAGGCAGTAATGACACGTGTTGCACGGGACATGATGGGCTGCGGAGACCCGATTCCCTTCTTGGAAAGGCTCGACCCCATCTCCCACAGCCACAACCTCGCCGGCGATCTCATGGCCGAGCACCAGGGGTGCCTTGTCGATGCGATACCATTCCATCACATCACTGCCGCAGATGCCGCTGGCATGCACCTTCACCAGCAGCTCGCCGGGGCCGATTTTGGGCGTGGGCATCTCCTCCAGCCGCACATCGTTGTTGTTATAGTACATTGCGACCCGCATGGCTTTTCCTTTCCGCCTAATGCTCTGGGCTTTGCCAAGCGCGAAGCATTTGAGCAAGCGTAGCAAACCGCAAAGCCCGTGTTGGGCGATGTCCTAGCCCGTTGTCCTGATCGGCTGCCACTGCCACCCCTCTCCCTTCTGGAGGACGTGGCCCAGACCTGGGAAGGGGAAATGACAGGCAATCATCAGGGCCTTCTCGGCAGCGACCCGGTCGAGGAGATGACGCCTGGTGGCCATGGCTTGTTCACGCACGAAGTCGAAGGCCGGGTACCAGTCAGGCTGCTCCAGATGGATAGGATGGAGAACCGCATCGGAGATGTACAGCAGCTGCTCGCTGCCTGAGGAAATAGCCAGCGCCATGTGGCCTGGTGTGTGCCCTGGTGCAGCAATGGCCTGGATGCCGGGCAGGATTTCCGTTTCACGGTCAACAAGATCGAGTTGGCCTTGGATCGGCGGGAGGTTCTTGCGTGCGAGCATGTGCATGATTTGTTTGAGTTCTTCTTCCACTTCAAGTTGTGCCAGGTCGGGCTCTGACATCCAAAACTCCCACTCGTCCTTCCACATAACGTAGCGTGCGTTGGGGAAAACGGGCTTACCCTCGACATCTGTGTTCCCGCCGATGTGATCCGGATGCCCGTGGGTAAGGATAACCGTGTCAATGTGCACTGGCTCAATCCCCTCAGCCTGCAGGTTCCGAAGTAGCTTCCCTGCGCTCGGTACCGAACCAGCTCCTCCTCCTGTGTCCACCAGAACCCGGTGCTGCCCTGTGTTGATGAACAAACAGGTCCATGGCGCTGTTATGTCTCCTGGCTGGATATTGTGTTCGCGAAGTACCTGCTCCAGGCGTTCTTTTGGAGCGTTGACGAAAAAGCTGTGATCTGGATAGACAAAGGTACCATCGCTGACGGCCAGGCATTCGAAAGTCCCTACCTTGAAGCGATAGATTTCAGTGTTCATGGTCGTCCTCCTCTTTATGTGTATTGTTGATTGGGCACACCATTTCGCCTAACATCCATATAGACGGGCTCAAGGTTGGTCTATGCCGCACATCATTGTTGTTATAGTACATCGCAACGCGCATGATGATTCCTTAAGCAGATGGCTTATTCGAGATACTCTACAGCGTAATTATAAGATCGCCATCGCTCTTCTCCACCTCATAGCGAGTCAGCGGCTTCCTGGCCGGACCACCGAATCTGTTACCCTCAAGGTCAAAGGTGGAATGGAAAATACTGCAGCAGCGTAACATAGATTCTCCCGGCACAGGGTCAAGCTTGCGCCCAAGAAGGTGCGTGCAACGGTTGGCAAAGGCAAGATATTGGTCATCCTCGGCTCTCAAGATGAGAATGAGTCCAGGAAGTCCTTGGCCTTTAAGATAGATGGCTCCTCCCTTTTGCAAGGGTTCAGGCATCTGGCTGAGCTTCACTCGCACCTTGTCCCCTTCAAGACTCCATAAGTCACCGCTCAACGGCTTGGTCTGGCAAATCCCCAGTAAAGCCTTGATAAAACTCATAGCCTTTCTCCTTTCTATGCTTGTTTCAATTTCAGTACATTGCTACGCGCATGGCACTTTTTTGATCAATGGTGGCGCACCAGCATCTGGTCACACTCTGTTCAGGGAGCATTAGTTGACCCGACAAAAGGGCTAGGGCAGCTTCTTAACCATCTGGGCACCTTCAGGCATTAATTCAAAACCCCCTCCTTAAATTCATTCTCTGCATATAGGACACTTTCCTGATAGATGAAGAGGATACTCTGTCTGGTGATTACTGTCTAAATGCTCGAGGCAAGCTAAAGCTCGGTCAGTAGTACACGGGTCCCAATTTATTTGAACCACCTCTTCAAAATATTTTCTTGCTTGCACTTCGTTTTTCAAGTTGAGGAAGCAATCGCCGATTTGGAGCCTTGCATTAGTTGACCATTCTCCTTCTGGATGATTCTTAATAAGCTTTTGAAATTCTATGATTGCTTTCTCATACTGTCCTTCCTCATGTGCAATTTCCCATATCTCTAAATAACGATCTTTGGTGGAGGGGGAACACCCAGTTACCCATAGGCTAATCAACAAAACAACACAAAGGCCGACATTTACAAGAAGTTTTCCTTTCACACTATCGAGCCTCCTTATCACTTAATACCTCAGCCGTTTCGCCTAACAGCAGTATATATGAACTGAGCGTCTATCTAAACCGCCTCTTACTCTTGTTCTCCACGCTTCACGCTATCGTATAGCTCCTGGGCCTGTTTCGGGGTGGTGTTTTCATGGATGATGGCGCGTAGCGCCTTGATCATGGCCACCGGGAAGTCGTTTTGCCAGACGTTCCGCCCCAGGTTCACCCCTATAGCGCCTTTCTCAATGCCATCATAAACAAACTCGAACACTTCAAGCTCGGTGTCCACCTGGGGCCCGCCGGCCATAACAATCGGGACAGGACAACCCTTCACCACCTTATCAAAGTCTTCACACCAGTAGGTCTTTACTACCCGTGCCCCCAGTTCCGCAGCAATACGACAGCACAAGGCAAGATAGCGTGCGTCCCTCTTCTCCAACTCTTTGCCCACAGCGGTAACTGCCATCACCGGAATGCCATACTTTTCGCCCTCGTCAACCAGCTTTGACAGATTGAGCAGCGACTCATGCTCATAGTCGCTGCCAACAAAGATGGAAAGCCCCATTGCCGCCACATTAAGGCGGATAGCCTCTTCGATAGAGGTGGTGATTCCTTCATAGGCGAGGTCTTTGCCAATAATGCTGGTGCCGCCGGATACCCTAAGGATAATTGGTTTAGCATTGCCGGGCTCCACCGATGAGCGCAACACCCCCCTGGTGATGAAGATTGCGTCAGCATGAGGGAGAAGCGGCTCGAGGGTCTTGCGCGGTTCCTCCAATTTCCTCGTCGGCCCTTGAAAATATCCATGATCGATCGGCAAAAACAGACAACGTCCATCCGATTGGATTAGTTGTGCCATACGATTTGCCATTCCCCATTCCATGGTAGTAATCCTCCCTTCTATGCTTTAAGCAGGCGAGCCCTGTTCACTCAAGACTTCTGCCACCATTTCTGCCGTCTTACCCGCAACCTGGGCGCACTTCTCAATCCGTTCAGGGCTGCTGATGAACTCCATCACCGCCTTTTCATCCGTCCAGTCGATCCCCGAGATTTCATAGCAACTAGTGGTGCCAAATTCTTGCTCAAACTTGCGAACCAACTTTTGAGCAAGTTCAAGCCCCGTCACCAGACTGCCGAGTCCCTCCTGTATCCGAGCGCGACCATGCTTCATGCCCAAAACCATCACTCCAGCCAGTAGTGCTCCGCAGGTCTTACTTGCGCCTACTCCAGAACATAGAGCGCTAGCAGCCTTGAAGGTCAGCTCGTCTTCCAGGCCTAAAAGCTCCTGAAATGGCAGCAAAACAGACTGACTGCAGCCGTGGAACTGCAATTCATACCTGTAAGCCCTTTCCCCGGCTTCCTTCATGAAAGCCTCTTTGGACTTAACAATTCCGCTCTCTGCCATTTAGCATCCTCCGTTCAAACGCCGTTTTTCTTTTGCCCTTTTAGCCTTTTTAAGATGGCATTGACGTAGAATTGCATCATGCCCTTGCCATGCTTGGGCATCCTGGCTTTCTTCGCCTTTAGCTTTTTCTCCCTGCGCTGCCACCGCCGCACCTGGTGCTACCTCCCGTTTGGGCTTTGACCACCCCATTATACTATTTTGCTCCCGCCAGTAGAAGTATGGTATGGTTGCTTCCTGTTACACGTCTCCTACAGTATAATGGGACGATGGAAAAAGGCACCTATGCCCTGCTGCTTGCTCTGGAAAAAGAGGCCTCTATTGCTGTAGGAAGGCTGGGAACATTCACCTTTCCCCGAGGCTACTACATCTACGTAGGCAGCGCCCAAGGAGGCCTCTATGCAAGGGTGAAGCGCCATTTGAAGGGCGAAAAAAGGCTTCGCTGGCACATCGATTATCTGCTGGGGTCTGCCCGTGTAGTCGAGGTTTGGTATGCTCTGGGGGATGAATCGCAGGAATGCCTCTGGCGCCAGATTGCCCAGGAGATGCCTCAGAGCGAAATCCCGGTTCCCGGCTTTGGCTCCTCCGATTGCCGCTGTCCCTCCCACCTGACCTACTTCCTTTCTCGCCCTTCTCTCCAGCTTTTTCAGAGGAGGCTAAAAGACAAAGGGAGAGGAGTGAAAAGAGCTCTACCGGCCGAATTTCTCAGCGCAGCATCTGGGCGAAGAATGATGCAACCCTGTCCCCAACCTCACCCTCATGTCCCCCCCAGAAGTGATCCGCCCCGTCAATAACCTCATGCTCCTTTGGCTTGGGGAGGCTTTCAAAGAAGGCTTCAAAGGCTTGTGGAGAGGTGAAGTTATCCTCGCTGCCACAGATGAGGAGCTTTGGCCTGGAGTATTCCTTGAGCCCATAGAGGGGGGAGAGTGCAAGCGGGGGAGAGATGGCGGCTATAGCTTGAATTTGCTCTGAAAGTGCGCCGAGGAAAGAGGGGATTGCGCCGAAGGAGTATCCACAAAGCCCTATTCTCTGCGGGTCAACCTCTTCTCTGGAGGCGACAAAGGCAATGGCCGCTTTGACGTCCTCCCGCTCAGCAATGCCCCCGCCGAAAGAGCCCTCGCTTCCGCCTGCGCCCCTGAAGTTGAAGCGGAGGGAGGCGATTTCCTTCTCACACAGGGCGTAGCAGAGTGCAACCACAACATTGTTTTCCATATCGCCGCCATAGAGGGGATGTGGATGGCAGACGACCACGCAGGCAAAAGGAGACGAGCCGCCGGGAACTTGCAACATGCCTTCAAGGGTGAGTTCACCGCAGGGGAAGGTTACCTGGATGAGCTTCATTCCTCGGCCTTCTTCCTCCCCCACCAGGCCTTAAGCCGCCGCTCAATCTCCTTCTCAAGCCCCTGGTCGCTGGGGAAGTAGTAGCGTATTCCCTGAAGAGAATCGGGGAGGTTCTGCTGCTCTACGAAATGGTCGGGGAAGTCGTGGGCGTACTTATATCCCTTGCCATATCTCAGCTCCCTCATCAGCCCGGTTACCGGATTTCTCAGGTGAAGGGGCACGGGATCGGTGCGAGTCCTCTCCACATCCTGCTGCACCTTGGAGTACGCCTTATAGAGGGAGTTGCTCTTGGGCGCTGTAGCCAGATAGACCACCACCTGAGCCAGGGCCAGGTTTCCCTCGGGCATGCCGATGAAGTGCACCGCCTGCTGCGCCGCCATCGCTACCACAAGAGCCTGGGGATCGGCCATGCCGACATCCTCGGAGGCAAACCTCACCAGCCGCCGCGCCACATAAAGGGGGTCCTCTCCCGCCTCAAGCATCCGCCCCAGCCAGTAGAGGGCAGCATCGGGGTCCGAGCCCCTGAGCGACTTGTGCAGCGCTGAGATGATATCGTAGTGCTGCTCTCCCGCTTTATCATAGAGCAGGGCACGATGCTGAAGGGCATCCTCAATGGTAGGCAGGGCGATTTTCCTCTTTCCTTTCTTATCGGGCTCGGTGGCGAAGGTCGCCATCTCAAGGGCGTTTAAGCCAACGCGGGCATCACCATTTGACATAACAATAAGATGCTCCAGGGCATCATCCGTAAGCTTCACCCCCATCTTGCCCAGACCCCGCTCCTCATCGGCTATCGCCCGCTCGACGATGACCTTAACCTCGTCGTTGGTGAGGGTATCGAGGGTGAAGACCCTGCAGCGGGAGAGCAGGGGCGAAATAACCTCAAATGAGGGGTTCTCGGTGGTGGCGCCGATGAGGGTTACAGTGCCGTCCTCGACAAAGGGGAGGATGACATCCTGCTGTGCCTTGTTGAAGCGGTGGATCTCATCGATGAACAGGATGGTCCTCTGCCCATGCATGCCGCGGCGCTCCTTGGCCTCCTCGATGATGCGCCTGAGGTCGGCGACCCCTGCGGTCACGGCGCTGATGGGGGAGAAGTGCGATTTGGTAGTGTTGGCGATGATCCGGGCCAGGGTTGTCTTGCCACTCCCCGGCGGACCCCAGAAGAGCATGGAGATGAGCTGGTCGACCTCGATGGTCTTTCGCAGCACATGCCCCTCGCCCACAAGGTGCTCCTGCCCCATGAACTCGGCAAAGCTCTGGGGTCTCATCCTCGCCGCCAGCGGGGCCTCTTTTTCGACCTGCTGCCGCCTGTGATGTTCAAACAGTGCCACTGTTCCGACCCCTAGCTAATCTTCTGGCCTTTTACTACCAGCCTTTGTGCTTCGTCCTTTGCAATGTTCCTCGTATGGACTTTCTTTGCCATGTCAAAAAGGAAGGCGGTAGTGAAAAATTTAAAGCCATACATTTTGAGATAGCGTCTCGCGTGCGCTGTTAGAGGATCACCTCTTTTATCAAGATCGAGATGTCTGAAGTGATTCACAACGAAGATGCCTAAAATATCTTTAGGGTCGGAACCTTCGTCCACTTGGTTTCGCACCCACCTATGAAGTTGACTTACTTTTTTAACGTCTCCCTGCTTTGTTGTGCCCGCAATTTCTAGCAGGTATTTCTTTGTGTCGTATGAAAAGGAAACATCCTGGATGTCTTCGTCCTTGTGATGTTTGACGTTCAGGAATTCTAGATATTCTAAAGCATAAGCTACTACTTCCTCCAGAGGGGTGCTTGTTCCATAAAGTAGTCTCTCAAACCTCTCGTACTGCTCGATGCCTTTTGTGGCTTCCCTCATCTGTTTGAGCCCATCCTTTTTCTCGCGGAAAGAATATTTGTCGACCCACCTAGGCTTGCATTGCGTCCTCAAAATCTCCTGTAACATGTAAGTTGGCACATATATTGTAGGGTTGCCTTTCCCTTCAAACACCACCCGTATTCTGTCGCTCTTCACTAGCTGCTCAAGGAGCTTTCCGCATGTTGGCCGAGATTTGCCGACAGCCCTTGAAATCTCATCTAGTGAACAAAACCTGTGATTTTCGAAGATGTAGTCCTCGATGGTGTCATACACCCTGTCGAGCTGGCTCTCGGCTTGTTTGGGATGCGCTAATCTATCCATTGTAGTGCCTAGTCGATCAGTCCAGAATCAAAGTAACGAATCCCCTTGCCACTTTTTATAGGGACTATTATTCCATTGTCCACAAGCTCGTAGACCTTCTTCTCGATCAGGCTTTCCGACTTGCCAGTCGTTTTCGACACACGGGTTTTGATCTCTGAGCTGCTTAGGCTTCCGTCTGAAAGCTTACGTATCTGGCTTAAAATAGGGTCACTCTTAAGCTTCTGTCTAAGCCGGACTATCTCGTCTTGCCTTCCCATCTTGGTTAGTATTATCAGTTGATCAAGCTTACCCGAGATTTCTCTTAACAGCATCACAGTGTCTTCTTCAGCCATGTCATTACTCCTGTGTGGCTTCTTCAAGTGCAGGCGGTCGCTTCTTTGTCTTTGGTTGTACTCGTTTCTTAAGCTCACTAATGTCTATACCTAGCTCTTCAAGTGTGAACAACGCTCTGTAATTGGGGTAGAACTTCGAAGGAGGCGTAGCGAGACCTGCCTCAACAAAATCCTGTGAATATCTACTTACTGTTGCCTGAGAAACTCCAGCTGCTTCAGCGACCTTCGCTTGTGCTCTGCTACCGTCTAGGTTTTTGTAGACCATAGCTTTGCCGTGATCATCTAAGACTTCATGGGCTCTGCTTTTTGTTGCTGAAGCAGCACTGGCTCTTAGATATGTCGCAATTTCAAACAATAACCTCTCAGCTGTGCTAATCTCATCCTCAGGAACCACTTCAGTCACCTCCTTTTCTATACTCCTATTTATACCTCTTTACCTCAAACCTGTAAAGCTTGACCGGCTCGTCGGACATTAGCCCCGCCTTGGAGCGGCATATCTCTATCTGGTGCTCCACGCTGTCCACCCCCTCAAGGTCGGGCAGCAGCAGCCCCTTTCTCGCGCCACTCTCCACAATGACCCCATACCGCTTGTGGTCGAGGTCTGCCGTGCTCTCCACCGGCTCAGGGCTGGTGAGGACATCAACGCTGTATTCCAGGTCGTCAAGCTCGGCGGGGGTCACCGGAGCGAAGCGGGGGTCTCGGGTTGAGGAGCTTATGGCGTTGGATATTATCTCCTCGGCAACATTGGCCTTCGTCGGCTCGAAGGTGCCGATGCAGCCGCGGAGCATGCCTCCCGTCTTCAGCGAGACAAAGACCCCGGCGCGCTCCATCATCTCCGGGGTGAGCTCCCCGGGACTGGGGGTCGTCCCGTTGCGGACGTAGCTCTCCACCGTGTCTCTTGCCAAGCGCACCAGGGGGTGCATCGGGCCGGGATTGCCCTGCTTCACCTCGAAGGAGGCGACCATGTAGCCAACACCGAACGGCCCCTCATAGGAGAGAACCTCGGATTTCACCTCAAGACCATCCAGGGCGCCAAGGAGAATGACGATGGAGCGCAGCCCGCACTCCCCGGCATTATTGACCAGCTCCTCATCCATAGTCATAATTCCCTTGACGTTGTAGTCTTCAATACACCTGACCAGCATCTTGTCGAAGACCTCGCCATCGGGGTGGTAGCCGGCGGGGGCGCCAGGGATGAGGCGGTGGGAGAGGTCGCCGCTGGCTACTATGGCAACGCGCCTGCCAATTTTCTCCGAGGCTCGCCTGAAAGCCTGCCCAAAGGCGAAATGGGTATCCAAAGGGAGCCAGGAGAAGGTCACGGGCACCAGGTTTGCCCCCTCCATGCCTTTAGCCAGGAAATAGATGGGAACCACAACGCCGTGATCCAGCTCGTAGGCCGTCTCGCCGATGGAGCTCAGCGGGATGCCAGCTGCTTTCACCTCCTCCTCCAGGGCAGCAACTGCCTCGAGGTCGTTATCAAAGTGGTAATCGAGGCCAGATGCCCCCCAGCTAAGCATATCCCCATGAGAGGACTTCGCTGTGGCCACCCCCATAGCGTTGTGGTGATAGACGCCATGAGGACTGATAATGAAAACTGTCTCCGGGCGATGCTGAGCCAGCCTTTCGGTGAGCCTCTTCATCGCCTCTGTTGTCGCCGAGATCTCCCCCTCCCTGCCACCGCCAACCTCCGGGACAAGGAGCGGGGGATGTGGCACGATACATCCGAAAACAATTCCTGCCATTTCGTCACCTCCAAACTACCGTCTTATGTTGAGATCGGCGCCGCAAAAGCGGCACCGGGAATCCTCAAGCCCCACAGTGTCGGTATGATAGCTCATCCTGGCGATGTTCAGGTTGCCGCAAGAGTAGCAGACGGTATTTTCGCTCTCGTGACCAGGAACATTTCCTGTATAGACGAAGCGAAGCCCAGCCCTCTTCCCGATTTCATAGCCGCGCTCCAAAGCGGCTATCGGCGTCGGGGGCAGGTGAGCCATCTGGTGCTGGGGATGGAAGCGGGTCACATGCCAAGGGGTGAGCTCCCCCAGCTTGTCGCGAATCCAAATTGCGATGCTTTCAAGCTGCTCATCGTCATCGTTCATGGTGGGTATGATGTTGGTCACCACCTCAACATGCATCCCCCATTTCTCCCTGGCCCTCTCGGTTACCTCGAGGACCCCCCGCCAGCGAGCCACCTTAGCCAACTCCTGATAGAAGCGGTCGGTGAACCCCTTTACATCGACGCAGTAGCCGTCGAGGTAGGGACCGATCATGTCCAATCCCTCGGGGGTGATATAGCCGTTGGTCACGTAGACAGTGTACAGACCCTCTTCTTTGGCCAGCTTTGCCCCATCGAGGGTATATTCCAGCCAGATGTTAGGCTCATTATATGTCCAGGCGATGCCCCCGCAGCCCTCACGCTTGGTGAGCTTGATCGCATCCTCAGCAGAGAGAGTCTTTGAGCTGCTCTTCAGCTCTGGGAGGTCAGCCCACGATATCTGCCAGTTCTGGCAGTGCTTGCAGTGAAAGTTGCACCCCCAGGAGCCCAGGGAAAAGACCTGGCTCCCGGGGAAGAAGTGGAACAGGGGCTTCTTCTCGATGGGGTCCACCGCCATCGAGGATATCTCAGCGTAGTTCAGGGCATAGAGCACGCCACCAATATTCTGGCGCACGCGGCAGACGCCCAGCTTGTCAGGATTGATACTGCAGCGCCACTGGCAGACATGGCACCTCACCCTGTCGCCTGGAAGCTTCTCATAGAGCAGCGCCTCCCGCATCCCTTCCTCCATATAGGAAGACTAATCCATGCTGACATTTTAACACATTTAGGGCAAGACGTAACCCAGCCTCGACTTGACCACCCAGCTTCAAGTTGGTAGACTGGAAATACGCCCTCGATTGAGGAACGGTTGTGGACTTCGATTTAAGCAAGGAGATTTCCCATCGCCAGTTCAAGCCAGCAGGGAAATGAAGGATGATCGTCATTGGTCTTACCGGAGGGATTCTAACTGGTAAGAGCACAGTATCTGAGATTCTGGCTCAGCGGGGAGCGGTTATCATCGATGCCGATAAGGTCGGGCATGAGGCTTATAGACCTCAAACCAAGGTTTGGCAGGGGGTGGTGGATGCCTTTGGCACCGGTGTTCTAAAGGAGAATGGGGAAATAGATCGCAAAAAGCTGGGTGAAATCGTTTTCCACGACCCCCAAGCTCTGGCTCGGCTCAATGAGATAATGCACCCCGCAATGCACTCGATGATGAAGGAGGAGATCGAAAGGCTGCGCGGTGAGGGGGCTCAGGTGGTGGTGCTGGAAGCTGCTGTTCTCATCGAGGCCAACTGGACCGACCTTGTGGATGAGGTCTGGGTCACAGTAGCCCCTGAGGAAACAGCGGTTAGGCGCCTTCAAGATAGGGGCGGGCTCAGTGAGGAACAGGCGAGAGCTCGCATCCGCTCCCAGATATCTTCAGAGGAGAGGGCAAAGCACGCCGATGTAATCATCGATACCAATTGCGATTTGGCTGAGGTCGAGGCCAAAGTGGAAGAGCTGTGGCACAAGCTTGAGAGAGAGGGCGAAAAAGGATGAGTGGCGAGGGTGTGAGGACGGTTTATCGTGAATACATGATCGAGGAATATATAGTAAGGGAGGAGCCTTTTTATCTTCCCCTCAGCGATGAGGTCGAGGTTTTTGAGGCTGCCTATGCCCAGAAGATACCGGTTCTGCTCAAGGGACCGACAGGCTGCGGCAAGACCAGGTTCGTGGAATATATGGCTTACAAGCTGGGCAGACCTCTCACCACAGTGAAGCCACGTTCCAAGCAGAGTCCCTCTGCCCCTGAGAGGGGAGGTATCCCGCTGGTCACTGTTGCCTGCCACGAGGACCTGAGCGCCACCGACCTGGTGGGGCGATATCTCCTCGAGGGGGATTCCACCAAGTGGGTCGATGGCCCCTTGACCAGAGCAGTGAAAGCGGGCGCTATCTGTTATCTGGATGAGATCGTTGAGGCGAGAAAGGATACTACAGTTCTCATCCACCCCCTTACTGACCATCGCCGCATCCTGCCCATGGAGAAAAGGGGGCAGATCATCGAAGCCAGCGGCAATTTCCTCCTCGTCATCTCCTATAACCCTGGTTACCAGAGTGCGTTGAAGGACCTCAAGCACAGCACCCGCCAGAGGTTTATCGCCATTGAGTTCGGCTACCCGACGCGGGAAGCGGAGAAGGAGATTGTAGAGCGTGAGAGCGAGGTCGCCCCGGAGATGGCCTGGGAGCTGGCCAAGCTGGGGGAGAAAGTGAGGAATCTCAAGGAACATGGCCTTGAGGAGGGGGTCTCTACCCGCCTCTTGATCTATGCCGCTAAGCTCATCAGGGACGGCATTCCTCCACGGCGGGCGTGTCAGGTGGCAATTGTATGGGCTCTAAGCGATGATGCTGAGGTGCAGCGCAGCCTGGAGGAAGTGGTAGCCACCATCTTCGAATAGCGGGCAAGCATTCAGGCCCCCCTACCATAATAGCCAAAAAAAGGAAGGAGATAGCGTTGAAGGAAATAAGATGCCCCGACTGCGGAAAGCTGCTTTCTTATGAGGGTCTGCCCCCGGAAAGTCCCGAATTGTGTGCCGACGTTTCCATCACCATCATCGAAAAGGGGACAGAGCCTGCCAAATACACAGAGTTCTGCCTTGATTGTGGAATAGTTCGACTTAAGAAACGGTGGGAGGAATTGGGTTGCCCCTTCACGATAGAGATGCCCGCTAAAGAGGCCGTGAGCGAAGAGAGTGTGATGAATTACATCGTAGAGGTCGTCGACTAACAAAAAGGCTAGTTTCCTGAGCGTGTGGCGAGAGGATGAAGGAAAGAATTAGACAGATACTCTCTCAGAGGGAGAGGCGCAATATCATCATCACCGATGCCCCTCTAGCCCCTGCCGCCGTTCTTCTGCCCCTCTATGAGAAGGATGGGGAATACTACGTCCTCTTTACCAAGAGAACAGAGAAGGTAGCGTATCACAAGGGGCAGATCTGCTTCCCCGGAGGGGGGCAGAATAAGAGGGATAAATCCCTGGAAGATACCGCCCTGCGGGAGACCTTTGAGGAAATCGGAGTTCGCCCTCAAGATGTTGAGATACTGGGGCAACTGGACAACATGGGCACCGTCTCCAGCAGTTTCCTCATCACTCCCTTTGTCGGCCTAATCCCTTATCCCTATGAATTCGTGGTCAATGAGGACGAAATAGAGGAGTTGGTTGAGGTGCCGATATCGGCGCTTCTGGATAAGAACAACTACCGGGAGGAGGTCAGGGTTCACCAGGGGCGAACTTATAGGGGCAGTTTCTATCACTACCAGGGCAAGGTGATTTGGGGAGCTACGGCAAGTATCTTAAACCAGTTTTTGAACCTCGTTTTTGCCAGCGATTGAAAGTTCGACCGGAAGATTGAGATGGAATATGACAGCCTTTCCTCGTTGGAAGCGGAACTGGGGCAGCTTTCTCCAGCAGTCCTAGCACAATTTCAACAAGCGGCTCCTGTGGCAAGGGAGCGTCTGTCGCCAGCGGAGTTCCAAGAGTGGGCTGGCGAGGGCATTGCCATCGCCCGGTCCTCCCTCCGAGCTTGGGAAGCAGCCTTAGAGTATTTCAAGGCGACACCTGAGGCGTTGGAAACACTCCCCTACCCCCATTTCCTCTCCTGGGCCCAGGTGGGGAGGGAGCTTTCCCAGGAGTCCTCAGCCCTTTCCTCGGCTTACTTCCGGGCAAGCCCAAGAACCCTGCCCTTCCTTCCCCCGCTCCGCATCGGTGATTGGGTCAGGATAGGGAGAATCCTTTATCAAAACACCTGGCGCTCAAGCTCCCTGGGCTGCTCGTTCTTTGAGGCCAGCCCCAAGCTCCTCCGCTACCTAAAACTTGATGAGGTGGAGCAATTTGTCCACTTCCTTAGGTTCATGAGTGAGACATCTTACCACCTGGCTACCGAGTGTTTGGCTCTGGCCGAGGAGGTCTTCCCCGGAATTAAAAGGGAAGATCGGGCCTCTTTCCTCGATCTGGCTCTGGTTCTGACTCGAATCGCTCGCAGGGATGCCAAGACCTATTTCGCCTCAGGACCGAAAATTCTCTCTCGCATCGAACAGAGGGAAAGAAATAGGTTCCTTACCCTGGCCGGGGTGATCGCCGCCTCTGATGACAGCCACGTCGTCTCCTTCCTCTTCGATGGCTCTCAGGTTCTGGGTCAACTGGATGAGGCCCATCATGGCCGCTTGCTCAATCTCTTCCAGGAGATATTGCCCATATCTTGCGCCGCCGCCATCGAATTCTTAAACAACAGCCCCACTTTGGTGGATAAGGTCGGAATCTCAGGCACAGAGTGCTGGCTTGAGGAGGGCAAAATAGTTCTTCAGAGGAATGAAGAGGCAGGGGAAGCATATTTTCGCCTCGAGTCAAGCAAAAGTGCACAGTTTTTGGAACGCTTATCCTCCAGAGTTGAGCTGGAGCAGGTGAAGGAAGTGCTGCGCATGTACTCCAAAGCACTCACAGGCAGGAATTCCCACATCCTTTGCACTGAGAACTTGAAGGACAAGGGGATAGGATGGACCTCTGTGGAAAAGCCCTCCACAGAGGGGACCGGGCTTTATCTGCCACCCTTTGTCCAGAAATACGATACCAAGGGGCAGAACTTCAGCTGGTACAAAGTTATCGTCACCCATCAGGCAGGGCACCTTGAATTTGGCAGCTTCGATTTCTGCTTCGACAAGGAGGCAGGGCTCTTCCCCAACTGGCGCTTTGAGCTTGGTGGCGGCGATGGGAGCAGCCCCACTGACCTGAAGAGGTTCTTTGATCTTTTTCCCGATCGCAAGCTCGCTGCTGACATCTTCACCGCCGTAGAGGACAGCAGGGTGGATTATAGATTGAAGCGAGAATATGCCGGGATCAGGGTAACCTATGAACGGATTCAGCAGGAGGCCCTGGCACAGAGGCCGGCTCTCCCCTCCCTCCCCCTAAGGCGAGCATTCCTCGAGGTGCTGGTTCAAATGAGCCTCGATGACCTAGCCGAGGTCTCCTTTCCCGCTGACATGGAGCGCCACCTTCGCTCCGCGATTCATATTGGGAGCAAGGTCAAGTCTGTCCAGGCCACCGTGGAGGACTCCGCCGAGGCTACAATCAGGCTCTATATCCTGCTCTCGGCCATTCCTAACGAAGTGCGGAGCGAGGGTTGGAAAAATGCCGACCTCAGCCAGCTTTCCCAGGATGAGCCTGAGTTGTCCCTGGATCAGTTTACCCAGCAGGGAGGAGCTGAGAGCAGTGAAATGCCCTATGAAAGCCCGCAGGAGGTAGAATTCCGCGGTGATTTCAAGCCGGAGCTTGTTCAACTGCTAATGCGGTTGAGAAAGGATTACAGCCAAAAGGATACTCCGCCCTCGTCCCTTTCCCCCGAGGCGCTCAAGGAGCTAATAGAAAAGAGTGCCGAGATCGAGATCGGCAACATCTCAGAAGGCGACCTCTTATCCTCCATCTCTTTCTACCTCAGCAATCTCCTGGATGAAGCGATCAAGCCTGTTTCCTTGCTTCCCGACCAGGAAAGAAAGGGCGAGCAGTTGGAGAGGGAATCGGACGAAAAAACTCTTGCCCCGGAGGAGCGGGCCTTCCTCTATGATGAGTGGGACTTTCGTGCCAATGACTATAAGCCCAAGTGGTGCCGGGTGCGGGAAAAAGCCGCAACAGAAGGCGGCACCGATTTCTTTGACCACACCCTGAAGAAGCATGCCCGCCTCGCTAGCGGCATCAAGAGACAGTTTGAGATGCTTGCCCCCGAGCTTTTCCGGAAGGTGAAGAGGCTGCATGACGGGGATGATTTCGACCTCGACGCCGTCATCGAGAGAATGGTGGAGAAGAAGGCCGGAATCACCCCCTCTGAAAAGGTCTACTGGAGAAGGAACAAGTTGGAAAGGGATGTCGCCGTGGTTTTCCTCCTCGATATGAGCGCCTCCACCTCTGAGGCCGTGGAGGAGGCCGAGCCCTTACCCGACCTCCCTGTGCAGTACTACGGTGACCCGAGGCGTTATGCTTCATGGCTCAAGGCTCAGCACGAGCTGGGATCAAAGAAATTGAGGCAGATTATTGATGTCGAAAAGGAGAGCCTGGTTCTTTTAATCGGGGCATTGGAGACTGTCGGTGATAGGTATGGAATCTATGTTTTCTCTAGTTGTGGCCGCGATAACGTGGAATTCTTCGTCATTAAGGACATAAGAGAGGCTTTTTCGGAAGTGGTGAAAAGAAGGATCGACAGGGTAGCCCCCCTGCACGGCACCAGAATGGGCCCCGCCATCAGGCATGTCACCTCAAAGCTTGAAGCCGAGGAGGCCAGGACCAAGATACTGATCCTGATCAGCGATGGTCGCCCTCAAGATCAGGGCTATGGCAAGGATAGCATGGAGAAAGACTATGCCATCCACGATACAAAGATGGCTCTTTTGGAAGCCAAGCGAAAGGACATAATCCCCTTCTGCCTCACAGTGGACCAGGCAGGTCAAGACTATTTAAAAAAGATGTGCCACGACATTGGCTATGAGGTGGTATGGAACATCGAGTCCCTGCCCAAGCGTCTCGCTAACCTCTACCGAAGGTTGACCGTCTGATCACTCCTCTTTAGCGTCGGGCGCTTTGCTGCTAGAATCACCGGTATCGCTGCCAGGCTAGTGAAGGCAAGTATCAGGAAAGCAAGGCGATAGCTCCCGGTGACATCGCACATCCATCCGGCAAAGATAGGACCAATCAGGCCCCCGATCACAGTGACGGTCATCATTATCCCTTGAATTGCGCCGAAGGAAGTCCTGCCGAAGTACTCGCCAATGATCGCTGGCCTCAGTGGTATCGGCCCCCCATAAGCTGGACTGTAGGCAATTAGGAACGGGATGATATGCCACGGGCTGGTTATGGTGGCCAGAATAAGCACCCCAATGCACTGAAGACTTAAGGTGACGACAAGAAGATGCCTCTTATCCCTGATGTCACCAAGCCATCCAAAACCGAGCCTGCCAACGAGGCTGGTGAGGGTCATTCCCATCACTGCCAAGGCGCCGATTGACCTCGAGATGTCGAGGGTGGTGAGATACGTGATGAGGTGCACAAATACCGCGCTGCTGGCCAGGACCTGAATAGAGTATGTCACGGAGATAAGCCAAAAGGCGCGCGTCCTAAGCGCCTCTTTAGCGGTGAAGTCTACCTCTGGTGGCCTAGCCTCCTCCACAGCGGGCTCTGCTCCAGCGTTTGACTCATCTGTAGCTGAACCTTCCGCTTGCGGGGTCTCGCCATCGGGAAGCAAGCCATGTTGCTCCGGCCTATGCCTCATCAATAGAGCGACGGGGATGCCAATGAGCCAGAGAACAATGCCCATGAAGAACATGGTGTCCCGCCACCCCTGCTGATCGATTAGCCACACCATTAACGGGACCAAAGCGCCGCTAGCACCAAAGCCAGTAAGCATGAGCGCCAGGGCTCTGGTCCTCTTCTTGATGAACCAGTTTGCTATTGTGGCCATAGCCACGGCGGCAGAGCCAGTGCTGAAACCAATGGACACCACCATGAAGCACAGGTAATAACTCCAGAGGGAGTTCACCTTGCTGAGCAATATAAATCCCAGGCCGGCAACTGCGACACCGAAGAGCATCAGCTTTCTTGGCCCGACCCTATCGAAGAGGAAGCCCACTATCGGCGCCGCAATGCCGCCCTCAAGCCTTTGTAGCGTGTGAGCGCCGGACATAGCTGTCCTGCTCCAGCCAAAGGTGTCCTTGATCGGGTCGAAGAAAGCCTGGTAGCCGTAGAAGAAGACCCCTCCAATATAAAAATTGAGGGTGGCGCACGCCGAAACAATCCACCACCCGTAAAAAATCCTTCCCTTTTTCACTCTGTTACCTTATTCATATGGAGAGCCTTCCTTGGGAAAAGGAGCACTACCTATCATAAAAGATAGGGCGATGATGGGTCAAGGATTTGGCAAAGGAAAAGGGCTGGACATCATCGCCCTGCCCTGAGCACGGCTAGTAAAAGGCTAAATGATCATACAACCTTGTCAAGACTTTTGCAAAACTTGTTTTAAAAGTTTAATAACAGGGTGAAAAAGACTTGACAAAATCATTGTAGCCTTATATAATAAGTTGTGTGAAGTGGGGTGAAAAAGATGGCGGGCACGGATTATTATAAGATTCTGAGTGTGAGCAGGAATGCCAGCGATAAGGAAATAAAGCAGGCCTATCGCAAGCTGGCGCGCAAGCTTCACCCCGATGTCAATCCTGGTAATAAGGAAGCCGAGGCAAGATTCAAAGAGGTAAACGCTGCCTACGAGGTTCTCTCCGATCCTGAAAATCGCAGGAAATATGACCAGTTTGGCGAGAACTGGCAGTATGCCGATCAATTTGCTCAGGCGGGGTGGAGAGCAAGTCCATACCACGACTTCGCCACCCAGGAGGGTTTCACCATCTTCGATTTCGGCGACCTCGGTTCAGGGTCAGGGGACTTTGGCAGCATCTTCGATACCATCTTTCGCGATTTTGGCGCCAGGACAGCAACACGCCGACCGAGAAGGGGCCAGGATATAGAGCACCCCATCGAGGTCACCCTTGAGGAAGCCTATCGCGGCAGCACTCGCACCATTGAGGTTCAGGTTGAGAGCCTATGTCATGTTTGTAACGGAAGGGGGGCTCTGGGGAATGCCCCTTGCTATACCTGTGGCGGCAGGGGAAGGGTGCTTCGGCCGCAGCGCCTTGAGGTTAAGATCCCGCCCGGGGTGAAGGATGGCTCAAGGATAAGAATGGCAGGCAAGGGGAGGGCGAGTCCCGGCGGCGGCGCCAGCGGCGACCTCTATCTGCTGGTTTCGGTGCGACCTCACCCTCTGTTCCAGCGCAAGGGTAGCGATCTCCATGTAGAGGTCTCTGTATCCCTTAGCGATGCCATGCTCGGCGGTGAGGTGGAGGTGCCAACCCTGAAAGGCAAGATCGCGCTCAAGATTCCACCTGAGACCCAGAATGGGAAGGTATTTCGCCTTGCCGGACAGGGCATGCCCGTCATGGGTGATACCAAGAAAGGCGACCTGTTCGCTAAGGTGAAGGTCATCCTGCCAACCAAGCTTACAGACAAAGAAAAGGAGCTTTTCCAACAGATGCAAGAGCTTCGGCCCAAATGATACAAGATAAGGAGAACAAATGGTAAAAATAGTCATGACTAGGGAAGGATGGGTAGAATTTCTAGTTCGGAGCATGGCAGTTCCAGTTATGGCTCCTTGGGGAGGAATTTGTTTTAGAAGGCTAGGGAGCGGTAAAGTAGGCAAACATCTGTTAGGCAAACAGATGACAAAAACTGTGGTCGAAAGTTTAGGCCTGAAAACCAAAGAGGATTGTCGATTGCTAAGAGAAGAAATTAAAAGAAGGATCAGCGCTTAGTCCCAAAGAGGTGATAAGAAATGATGTTCGATGATTATGAACCCTGTTATGTGATCAGCATCGCCGCCAAGATGATCGGCGTCCATGCCCAGACCTTGCGTTACTACGAAAGGCTGGGGATGATTGAGCCTTCCCGTTCCCAAGGTCGGGTGCGTCTTTACTCCAAGAGGGACATCGACAAGCTACACCAGATCAAGACGCTGATGAACGAACTGGGGGTCAATCTTGCCGGGGTGGAGGTTATCCTCCGCCTCAAGGAACACATCACCGAGATGGAAAGCCAAATAGAGGAGATGGAACAAGAGATCAAGCGCCTCAGGGAGGCTGGTCTCTAGATCGGAAGGGGGAATCATGAGACAGGATAGATTTACAGAACAGGCTCAGGAAGCCCTTGCCCTCTCCCAGGAGCTGGTGCGTCGCTACCAGCATAGTCAATGGGATGTGGAGCATGTCCTGCTTGCTCTCCTCCAGCAGGAGAAGGGGCTCACTGGTGAGATATTGAAGAAACTGGGGGTAAAGGTTGAAGAGGTACGAAGCCGTGTCGAGGGGGCGCTGGAGAGAAGCCCCAAGGTTGCTCATGAGGGGACGATGGTCTACGCCACGCCGCGCACGGTGCAACTCCTGCAAAACGCCGCTACAGAGGCGGATAGACTGAAGGACGAGTTTATCGGCACAGAGCACCTCTTGATCGCTATCGCCAGTGACCGCCAGGGCGATGCCGCCCACATCCTCAGCGACTTTGGCATCGACCAGGAGAAGGTATACCTTGCCCTTCAAGAAATCAGGGGCGGGCGCCGGGTCACCGACCCCAGGGCAGAGAGCAAGTACGGCGCTCTGGAGAAGTATAGCCGCGACCTGACCATGCTTGCTCGAGAGGGCAGACTCGACCCTGTGATCGGGCGCGAGGACGAGATTAAAAGGGCGATGCAAGTCCTGACCAGGCGCACCAAGAATAACCCGGTGATCATTGGCGAAGCTGGGGTGGGCAAGACCGCCATCGTGGAGGGTCTGGCGCAGAAGATCGTGGCTGATGACGTTCCTGATTCCCTCAAAGGGAAGAGGGTAATTGCCCTCGATATGGGGGCGCTGGTAGCAGGAAGCAAGTTCCGCGGCGAATTTGAGGAGCGCCTGAAAGCGGTGATAGATGAAATTCGCGAAGCCAAAGGGGAAATCATCCTCTTCATCGACGAGATGCATACTGTGGTTGGCGCTGGAGCCGCTGAGGGGGCTATCGATGCCAGCAATATGCTCAAGCCGGCCCTCGCTCGCGGGGAGCTTCAGTGTGTCGGAGCCACGACACTAGACGAGTACCGGCAGCACATCGAAAAGGATGCCGCCCTGGAGCGGCGGCTTCAACCTGTGTTTATCGGCGAGCCTACTGTCGAGGCCACCATTGAGATGCTGCGCAGCCTCCGCCCCCGCTATGAGGCGCACCACAAGATCAAGATCACTGATGCTGCCCTGGTTGCTGCCTCTCAACTGAGCCAGAGGTATATCTCAGACCGCTTCCTCCCTGACAAGGCGGTGGACCTCATCGACGAGGCGGCCTCCAAGCTGCGCATCGATACCGAGAGCGCACCCCCGGAGGTAAAGGAGCTGGAGAAGAAGGTTCAGCAGCTTGTCCACGAGGAGGAGGCAGCATCTCAGAGGCAGGATTATGAGGGTGCAGCCCAGCTCAAGGTGGAACGACTTCGCCTTGACGAGGAATACAACAAGGCAAAGACCAAATGGCTCCAGGAGAAGAAGATCGATGGCGTGGTGGATGAGGAGGACATCGCCGAGCTAGTCTCTAAATGGACCGGAATCCCCGTTTCCCGCATGCTCGAAGGGGAAGTGGAAAAGCTGCTTCACATGGAAGAGCGCGTCCATGAAAGGATCATCGGTCAGGACGATGCCGTCAGGATCATCTCTGAAGCCATCAGACGGGCGAGAGCAGGGCTCAAGGATCCCAAGAGACCCATTGGCAGCTTCATCTTCCTCGGACCAACCGGCGTGGGCAAGACTGAGCTCGCTCGCGCCTTGGCTGAGTTCATCTTCGACGATGAGGAGGCCTTGGTCCGACTTGACATGTCAGAATACATGGAAAAGCACACCGTTTCCCGCCTCATTGGCGCTCCACCAGGCTATATTGGCTATGAGGAAGGGGGACAGCTCACGGAGACGGTGCGCCGCCGGCCCTATAAGGTGATCCTCTTCGATGAGGTAGAGAAGGCTCACCCCGATGTGTTCAATATCCTGCTCCAGATCCTGGAGGACGGCAGACTCACAGATGGTCATGGGAGAACAGTCGATTTCAAGAACACTGTGGTCATCATGACCAGCAACCTGGGTACCGAGGAGTTCCAGCACCAGGCCATCGGTTTCTCCAAAGAGACCAAGAGCGAGCAGCAACGGCTGAAGAGCGCCATCGATAGCGCCCTGAAGCACACCTTCCGCCCCGAGTTCCTCAACCGCATTGACGAGATTGTCATCTTCCAGTCTCTCACCGAGGAGCAGCTCAAGCAGATCGTGGACCTGATGATGAAGGAAGTGCAGAAGCGACTTGCCGACAGGAAGATAACTGTGGAGCTCACTGAAGAGGCCAAGAGCGAGCTGGCCAAGGAAGGCTTCGACCCTGTATTCGGGGCTCGCCCGCTGCGCCGAACGATACAGCGCCAGGTGGAGAACACGCTATCGAGAAAGATCCTCGAGGGAGAGTTTAAGGAGGGCGATCACGTCCGGGTTGATGTCGGGGCTGATGGTTTTACCTTCGCCTCTTGACTTCTACTGCCCTTCCCTGTAGTCTTTCCCCAAGGAAGAAGGTAGTGAAGCAGACAGAGCCCGGAGGCGCAATCTGACGCTTATGGGTGATGACCAGGAGCTAGAACTGAACCCCCCCACTGAAGAAGGCACTACACAGGCAAAGAGATTCGCCTGGACTAGGCAGCACTATGTAAGCCTCTCTATCATAGCAACCATCTTGGTCTTCAGCGTAGCGATTTACTTTTCCGCGGCATTGCTCAGTGATATTGAGGCCTATGGCTATTTAGGCGTTTTCTTAATCTGTGTCATCGCCAGTGCGGTGCTCATTGTGCCCATACCCGCTATCGCAGTAGTCTTTGGCATGGGTGCGATCCTAAACCCATGGCTTGTGGGGTTGATGGTGGGGTTAGCCGAGCCAATAGGTGAGTTGACCGCCTATATGGCTGGCTACAGCGGTAGAGCAGCCATGGAGAACAGAAAGTTTTATGCCAGGTTCATGAACTGGATGAGGCGCAGAGGTTCCGTGGTTCTCTTCCTCTTTGCTGCAATACCAAATCCGTTCTACGATCTTGCTGGCGCCGCTGCCGGTGCTTTGCGCTACCCTTTGTGGAAATACCTCATGGTTTTGTTTTTCGCCAAAACGACCAAGGGCTTGCTCGTTGCCCTGGCTGGCTACTGGACGCTGCGCTTGCTATTAGAATCCCTTATCGGATAGCAGCAAAGAGACTATCCTCTTTTGACATGATCCCCTTTTTGTGTTAAGCTATTATAATAGAAAAATAAGCACTCCCTGGCCAACATGGCGAGAGGCTTTTAGTTATATTTGCAATTTTTTATGTATTACATTACAAAGTAGCTTAGAAGTCCTCTCTTAGTGTGCCTCAGTACGCTTTTTGTTGCCTGGGGAGGTGGAGGAGGTGTGTGTAATATATGTCTTCCCAGATTTTCCTTCGTGTCGTTGGTATGCTTGTCTTCGGTGCCGCGGGATGGGGGGTGAGCACTGCTGTTGATGGATCTTCTTGGACCATCTCTTTAACTCTTGGTGCTGCTGCCTTAGGATTGGCCATCACTCCTTACCTAACAAGACCTCCCTATAGATGGGTTAGCAGACAGCTGTCGAAAATTCCAACCTATGTCCTTCTCACTGCCACCATTGGCCTGGTGATCGCCTTACTCATATCTGTTCTTCTGGCATTGCCCCTTTCCAGGCTACCTGGACTGTGGGGAGACTTCACCCCGCTTGCAGTAAGCCTTTTTCTGTGCTTCATTAGCATATCTGTTATGGTAATGCGGGGCAGGGAGCTTTTCCAGATGTTCGGGATCATCTTACCGGAAAGGAGCACAGGTGCAGGCAAGATAGTGCCCCACAATGGGCAGGTCATCGTGGATACCAGCGCCATCATTGACGGGCGCATTGCCGACGTCAGTGAGACCGGCTTTATCCCCGGCTCATTGATCATTCCCAGGTTTGTCCTCGATGAGTTGCACCACATCGCTGACTCCTACGATTCGGTGCGCCGCTCTCGAGGACGAAGGGGCCTGGAAATGCTGTCTAAACTACAGAAGGAGTCCGGTGTCTCTGTGGAGATAACCGAGATGGATGTTAAGGATGTTCGAGAAGTTGACGCTAAGCTGGTGAAACTGGCTAAAATCTTCGGCTGCGCCATCCTCACTAACGATTTCAACTTGAACCGAGTGGCCGAGCTCCAGGGGGTGCAGGTGCTCAATGTTAATGAGCTGGCTAACGCGGTAAGGCCTGTGGTCCTGCCCGGTGAGGAAATGGCAGTGCGCATCATTCAAGAAGGCAAAGAGTTTGGGCAGGGTGTCGGCTTTCTTGATGACGGCACAATGATCGTGGTCGAAGGCGGACGGCGTTACATCAACAGTCGCATCGATGTCGTGGTTACCAGGGTGCTACAAACCGCAGCGGGGCGAATGATATTCGCCCATCCTAAGGTAGAGCAGGAATGAGGGAGGGGAAGGTTGGCGCCATCGTTGTTGCCGCTGGAGGCAGCAGGCGAATGGGAGGGATCGATAAGATTTTCGCCCCTCTTTGGGGAAAGCCCCTCCTGGCACACTGCATCGATGTCTTTGAGAGATGCCCTTCTATTGACCAATTGGTCATCGTTGTAAGTGAAAACAAGCTTGAAGAGGGTCGAAGACTGGTAAGGGAGTATGACTGGTGCAAGGTGGTCGATGTATGCCCCGGCGGAGCAAGGCGACAGGATTCGGTGAGGGAGGGGCTTAAGCGGCTTTCGGGATGCCAGTGGGTAGTAATCCATGACGGGGCGCGCCCGTGCCTCGGTGTAGATTTGATTGAACAGGGGCTGGAGGAGGCTCAGGATAGCGGCGCTGCCATTGCTGCTATCCCAGTCAAGGACACGCTAAAGGTTGTTTCTGATGCCTTTGTCGTGGAGACGCCGCTTCGCGACAGCCTATGGGCAGTTCAGACGCCGCAGGTTTTTCGATTCGACATAATAAATGAGGCTTACCGCAAGGCTCAGGGCGAAGTGACCGACGACGCCACCCTGGTGGAGCAATTGGGCTACCAGGTCAAGGTCTATCCCGGCTCCAATAGCAACATAAAGGTAACCACCCCTGAAGACCTGTCCTTGGCTGAGACCATCTTGAAAAGCAGGGAGCAAGGCTAGAAATCTTCGGTTTTCGGCCTTTTTGTTTAAAAAGCATTTGGCCGATAGATAACGGTAGATACCCAATCTAGGTTTGATTGACCACAGCAAAACGGGCGAAAAAGGACGAAAAATGCGCGTTGGAATCGGTTATGATGTCCATCCCCTGGTAGAGGGAAGACCGCTGGTGCTGGGAGGCGTCAGGGTGCCCTTTGAGCGAGGCCTCTCCGGGCACAGCGATGCCGATGTTGTGGTGCATGCCATAATCGACGCCCTGCTCGGCGCTGCCTCTTTAGGAGACATCGGCACCCATTTTTCGCCCTTGGACCCCCAATATGAGGGTATCTCTAGTATTATTCTTCTCCAACGCGTTAGTGATATGCTGAGTAATCAGGGCTTTAAGGTCGAAAACATCGACGCCACCATCATCGCTGAGCAGCCTCGCCTTGCCGATTTCATCGATGAGATGTGCCACAACATCAGCAATGCCCTGGGCGTAGCCAGAGATAGGGTCTCGGTGAAGGCCAGCACCTCAGCCAGCTTGAGCTTTTTGGGTCGTGGGGAGGGCATCGCTGCTCATGCCGTAGCCCTTGTAGAGGAAAGAAGCCTTTGACAAATTCATAAGGTTGGTTAACAATACCTTGGTTACATTGTCCACAGCGCAAAGAGCGAAAAAATGAAGGTCTATAATACCCTTTCCGGTCAAAAAGAAGAGTTTGTGCCCATTGGCGATCCGGTGAGGATGTACGTCTGCGGGGTGACGCCCTACAGCGACTGCCATATCGGGCACGCCATGAGCTATATCGTCTTCGATGTCATCCGGCGCTACCTGGAGTTTCGCGGCTACAGGGTGAAGCACGTGCAGAACTTCACCGATGTCGATGATAAGACCATCGCCCGCGCCAACGCCTTAGGCATTTCCACCAAAGAGCTTGCAGAGGGACTTATCTCCCGGTACTTCGCCGATATGGACGCACTAAACATAAAGAGGGCTGACATCTACCCACGGGCTACTGAAGAGATCCCAAAGATCATCGAGGTCATCGATGGCTTGATCCAGAAGGGCCATGCCTACGAGTCGGAAGGAAATGTCTATTTTCGAGTGGTAAGCTTCGCTCAATACGGGAAGCTTGGCCATCGCTCCATCGATGAGATAAAAGCCTGCGAGGTGGGAACGGGTAAAGAGCACCCCATGGACTTCGCCTTGTGGAAGGCAGCCAAACCTGACGAGCCGTGGTGGCAAAGCCCGTGGGGACGGGGAAGGCCAGGATGGCATATCGAGTGCAGCGCCATGTCCCTGAAATACCTGGGGGATACCCTCGATATCCACGGTGGCGGACAGGACCTCATTTTCCCTCATCATGAGAACGAGATCGCCCAGTCAGAGGCCTTTACCGGTGTTGCTCCCTTCGTCAAATACTGGCTGCACAACGGTCTGATGCAGCTCGGCGAGGAGAAGATGAGCAAGTCTTTGGGCAACCTCATCACGGTAAAGGAGGCACTCGAGCACTACAGCCCCGATGCTATTCGACTGTTTGTTTTGAGCTCTCATTACCGCAGCCCTCTCACCTACTCAGAGGAAGGGCTGGAGGCTGCTCACAGAGGAGCGGTGAGGCTCCGCCTTGCGGCTCACCGCCAGGCTGGTGATGGCCCGACAGCGCTTGAGGTTTCAGTTTACCACCAGCGTTTCATAGAGGCCATGGACAACGACTTTAATACTGCCCAGGCCATCGCCGTTCTCTTCGACCTTGCCATGGAGATCAACCGGGCCGCAGACGAAGGGCATTCAGTCGAAGAATCACAGAGGGAGCTGATTGAGCTGGCTGGAATACTGGGTCTGACGTTCAGGGCATACCGCTTTAGAGTGGACGCCCATGCAGTGCTAGAGTTGGCAGCTCGGGCTGGCATTACCCTGAAAAAGGGTGTAGAAGATGAAGAGCGTACAGCTGATTACTATATCCAGCAAATGGTCGATAAACGGGATGAGCTCAGGGCAAAAAGGCAGTGGGCAGATGCCGATAAGATTCGCGCTCAGCTTGGTGAGCTGGGGATAATCCTCGAAGATGCCCCTCAGGGGACAGTGTGGAGATATAAGAGATAAGAACATGAAAGCAGTTGAGTATTTGGCCTTTGTCCTCATCGGAGCTGGCCTGCTGGCGCTCATCGGCTACCTGGCAAGGGGATTTTTCTTCAGCACTGATGTTTCTCTTGTGCTCAGGATAATATGCGCCGTAGCTGCCGTAGGCTTCATCCTGCTCCTGGGATATGTGGGCTGGGAGAGGTATCGCAGCGCAAAGAAGGAGCCACAGGAGATCAAGGAGGCAGATAAATGATCGTCGTGACCTCGAGCGTCATAGAGGGGAGGAGGATCGTAAAGACCCTGGGCATGGTGAAGGGCAGCACGATAAGGGCAAGACACCTGGGCAGGGACATCAGTGCTGGATTGCGCAGCTTGATAGGAGGGGAGATCAAAGAATACACCAAGCTGATGGCTGAAGCCAGAGAAGAGGCAATCCAGAGGATGGTGGAACAGGCGGAGGAGATGAAGGCCAACGCCATTGTCGACACCAGATTTGTAACCTCGATGGTTATCAGTGGGGCTTCAGAGCTTCTAGTTTACGGCACCGCCGTGGTGGTGAAGTGAGCGAAATTGCAGAAGCACTGGGAGATCACAAAGTGGTTATGCTCACCTCATTGCCGATCTTGGCTCTCAATAACCTGGCGGCGCTGCCATTTTTCAGGGATAGCTCCAGATTTCCGCTGCTGCCGATGATTGCCAGTAGGTCGCTGGCTTCGGCATAGGACTGGCTTACATCCTCTATGATGTGACCAGCGACCTCGATGAACAGCCTGCCCTGAGGCAGGTCTTTCTCTTTGAAGTTGGTGATCAGGTTGCCAAAGTGATCGATGTGGAGCACGCACCCGGTGAGCACCCCGTCCTCTTTGATTTGCGGGCGGGGAGGAGGGAAGGTAAAAAGGCTAGAAATGAGGTCACCGAAGTCCCGGGCTGGGGTGCCCAAAGATAGGTGGGCGGCAACAGGGGCAAAAATATCGCGCCCGTGAAAGGTGGTGCTAACTGGATAGTGCCAGAAATGGGGATTGGTCAGGGCGAAGGCCTGAAGCCCAAATCCCAGCTCAGTCTCGCCTTCCCCAGCAGGGAGCGGTTCTTCGTCTGTTTCAAGAGAGGCTTCCTCTATTATATAGCTCAGAACACCATTATCGGGAGCAATGAAGAAGGCCGATGAAGTGACTAACAGCACCGCCCTGCGCTCAGTGCCCACCCCGGGGTCAACAACCACGACATGAATGGTGCCCTCAGGGAAATAGTGATAGGCGGTGCTCAAAACAAAGGCAGCCTGGGCAATATTCTGAGGCTGGATGTTATGGCAGAAATCGACGATAGTAGCCCCGGGGTTGATGCTCAGGATCACCCCTTTCATTGCTGCCACATAGGCATCATCAGTGCCGAAGTCGGTGGTCAGTGTAATCACATTGCTCATAGAATTTCCCGCTGCTAGTCAACGACCTTGACAGCGAAGATGGAGATGACGATAAAGATCACCATAAGCAGAATGGTGAATCGAAACAGGGTCTTTGCTATACCCCTCCGGGTGCGGTAAACGCCGGTCTGCTGGCCAAAGATGCCTCCTAGACCTCCTCCTCTCACCTGAAGCAGGAAAACACCAATCAGCACTACAGCTATGATGATCTGAGCGACACTAAGATAGCTCTCCATAATAATATCTCTGAAGGTCTAGGCGCTTTCCTCCAGCTTCTCCTTAAGCAGCTTATTTACCACAGAGGGATTAGCCCTGCCCTTTGTTTGCCTCATTACCTGCCCGACGAGGAAGGTTAGCGCCACCTCCTTACCCTTCCTGAAATCGGCCACCGCCTGGGCATTGGCTGCCACCACCTGGGCTACGATCTCCTCCATTTCTTGGGCATCGCTGATCTGGGTGAGCCCTTTCTCGTCAGTGATCTCAGCAGCACGCTTGCCGCTATTGAACATCTCCTCAAAGACCGTCTTTGCCGCGGCGCCGCTCAGCGTGCCGTCATCGATGAGATCCAGCATCCCCGCCAGGTGGTCTGGGCTGACTTTTGAATCGCCGATCTGGGTATCTGTGGCGTGAAGCAACCGGGCGAAATCGCCCAAAATCCAGTTGCTCACCGCTTTGGCCCTCTTTTCGACCTCGGCCTTTGTATTCAGTTTCACGCAGGCTTCGAAATAATCCGCCGTCGCCTTGGAGCCGGTTAGCAGGCTGGCATCGTAGTAGGGTAGGCCATATTGGGCCATGAACCTATCCTGCCTGGCATCAGGAAGCTCGGGGAGATGGGAGCGTAGCTCCTCCACCCATAGTCGGCTGAAAGTCAGGGGCGGGAGATCGGGTTCGGGGAAATAGCGATAGTCATGCGCATACTCTTTGCTCCGCTGCGATACCGTAACCCCCCTCTCTTCAACCCAGCCCCTGGTCTCCTGAACCAGGCGCCCACTCTCCTCGATGACCCTCCTATGGCGCTGTTCCTCATATTCCAGGGCGTGATAGACTGCCCTAAAGCTGTTCATATTCTTGACCTCGACCTTGACCACTGAGTTTGTGCTGCCGAGGGGACGAATACTTATGTTAGCATCGCACCTGAAGCTACCCTCCTCCATATTACCGCTGGAAACGCCGAGGAACTGGAGGATGGTGCGCAGCTTCATCAGGTATTGCCGCGCCTCCTCAGGGGTGTGGATGTCAGGCTCGCTCACCACCTCCATAAGAGGCACCCCAGCGCGATTAACATCCACCAGGCTATAGCTTCCCTCCCCCGGGGCGCTGCGATGGATTAGCTTCGCCGTATCCTCCTCAAGGTGAACACGGGTGATCCCAATCCTCTTTTTTTGGCCCTCGACCTCGATTTCCAGCCAGCCTTTAACTCCTAAGGGGGCATCGTATTGAGAAATCTGGTAGCCTTTCATCAGGTCGGGGTAGGGATAGTTCTTACGGTCAAACTTGCAATATTCTGGAATGGTGCAGTTCAAAGCCAGGGCGGTCATCACCACATATTCCAGTGCCTGCTGGTTAATGACGGGGAGGACGCCGGGCATGCCGAGGCAGACGGGGCATACGTGTGTATTGGGAGCAGCGTCGGCATAGTCCGCACTACAGCGGCAGAACATCTTGCTCTTGGTCAATAGCTGAGAGTGGACCTCAAGCCCGATAGTGGTTTCATAATCCATCTTAAAGGTAGTATAGCAACCTTTTCCTCTTGAGGCAAGGATTTTTCGTACCAGGCCATAGTGGTCAATGAAGGGTATTTTGCGGTCGGAAAGTCTAAGACCTATTGACATCTTCGGCTAAAAGCGTATAATTGAAATAGAACATCTGTTCGATAGCGAGGGGCAAAATGAGCGAGAAGGAATTCAAGGCGAGCAGGTATCTGACCAAGCTAGAGGGCAAGGATTACCTCGAGGTTAAATGGCGGCTTTTATGGCTCAGAACCGAGCATCCTGATGCCGTGATTGCCACAGAGCTGATGAAGTATGAAGGGGGGATGGCACTTTTCAAAGCCAAGATCACCCTCAGCGACGGAGGAGAGGCAACAGGATGGGGCAGCGAGACCGTTACCGACTTTGGCGATTACATCGAGAAGGCGGAGACCAAGGCACTGGGCAGAGCTTGTGCCGCTCTGGGCTATGGCACTCAATTTTGCGCCGACTTCGACTTCCATGAAAAGCCTGTGGATGCCCCGGTGGAGCAGAAACGCTCAGGGCGTTCACCGGCAACAGAGGCCCAGGTCAAGGCTATTTATCTCATCGGCAGGGAGCAGTATGGCCTCACCGAAGAGCAGATGAACCAACATACCAAGAAAGCCTATGGCAGGCACCCTGCTAACCTCACCAAGCAGGAAGCATCTCAGCTCATCGACAGGCTCAAGGGGAGACCCAAGGGATGATTAGGGGCTGGTCATGCCCTGGATTTCTACTCTTCGCTCCAGGCTCCCTCGCCAATGAGGGGGACAAAGCGGCAGGGGGTCAGATTCTTAGCCGTAAACCCCTCTTCTTGCTTGAGGACATAGAGCAAATCCTGCTCCCAGCGGGAGCCAACGGGAATCACCATCCGTCCACCCATGGCAAGCTGATCGAGCAGTTCCTGGGGAACCCGGGGAGCAGCGGCAGTCACCATGATGGCATCATATGGTGCCTCGGCTGGCCAGCCGAGGGTTTGCTCAGCAACATGAACCTGGACATTGGTGTAGCCCAGTTTATCCAGGGTTCGTCTTGCAGACTGGGCTAGCTTGGGGATCCGCTCTGTGGTGATCACCTGCCGCGCCAATTCAGCGAGGATTGCCGCCTGATAACCGCTGCCCGCTCCCAACTCCAGCACCTTGTCCGTGCTCACCAGCTCCAGAGCCTGGGTCATCAGGGCGATAATGAAAGGCTGAGAGATAGTTTGTCCTTCACCAATAGGCAGCGGCCTATCCTCGTAGGCTAGATAGCGGCCCTCCCGGGGAACAAAGGCTTCTCTGGGTATCTTGGCCATGACGCGAAGCACCCTCTCATCGCTGATCTCGCGGCGCAGCTCTTCGATCAGCCTTTTCCGGGCAGCTTTTAGACTCACAGTTGACCTACGGCTCACTGCTCCCATCTCAACAGGCAGACTTTATGCCCAAAATCTACCACAAACCCAGGATAGCATCAAGGTTGCAAACGGCCCTTGCTAGTGGGATGGAGATGGCATATAATTCAGTAATCAGGGAAGAAGGAGGGATAAATGGCGAAGCTAACCGAAGAGATGAAGACGCTGGTGGCAAACCAGCAGCCGTATATCGCTACCGCAAGTCGGGATGGAGTGCCCAATATCGGACCCAAGCGCAGCACCAAGGTTCTGGACGATGAGCATATCGTCTTCTATGAGCTTACGGGAAAGCATACCTATGAGAACCTCAAAAACAACCCCAGGGTAGCCATTGCCGTAGTCGACCCGAGCAAATTTCAGGGGTTTCGCTTCCAGGGCACGGCAGAGCTCATCACCGAGGGGCCTCTTTTTGATGAGGCCAAGAAGTTCGCCGAAACGCTGAAGCTCCCCCCTCCACTGGCTGCGGTGAAGGTCAAGGTGGAGGAGATCTACGACCTGGGGATGGGAGGGCCCGGGGAGAAGATAGCCTGAGGCGTATATTCCCTATACAGGCGCAAGGCGGTGGTGTTGGAGGCTTGAGATGGGGCCAAAATATTTCATCGGGACCAGCGGCTGGGTCTATCCTCACTGGCGGGATGTCTTCTATCCCCCCAAGCTGGCGCAGTCGAAGTGGCTGGAGTTTTACACCCAGCATTTCCCCACCGTGGAGCTGAACAATAGCTTCTATCGTCTGCCTTCGGAGAAGGCTTTTTCCAACTGGCGTGATACTTCTCCTGGGGGCTTTATTTATGCGGTCAAGGTGAGCAGGTTTATCACCCATATAAAGCGGCTTAAGGATGTTGAGGAGCCGGTAGAGACCTTTCTTTCGCGGGCGCACCATCTTGAGGAAAAGCTGGGCCCCCTTCTTTACCAGCTCCCGCCAAACATGCACCGCAACGATGAGAGGCTTGAAGCCTTCCTCTCGCTTTTGCCGCGGGGGCTGCGCCACGTAGTGGAGTTTCGCCATGAGTCCTGGCTGGATGAGGAGGTGTTCGCCATTCTGCGCAAATACAATGTTGGCTTCTGCGTCTTCGACATGCCCGGCCTTGCCTGCCCCCTGGTGGCGACCGCCGACTTTGGCTATGTAAGATTTCACGGCTCAAGCGGTCTTTACTTTAGCTGCTACTCCGATGACGAGCTTGAGGACTGGGCACAAAAGATTTCAGCGCTGGGTAAGGATTTGAACACCGTCTACATCTACTTCAACAACGATGCTCAGGGCTTCGCCATAAGAAATGCACGCACTTTATCAAAAAAGCTGGCTCAGATGTAGTCTCTGCACGTCCTCTATAGAAACAGGCTCCAATGCGAAGCTTTCCAGTTCTTTCGCCCAGTTTTTCAGTATAAAGTACGCGGTGTGTGAGACATCGCCGGAGATGGCGGTAGTTTTAACAATATACTCTCCTTTGGTTAACATCCAATCACGCTTTTTCCAGCCAGGCTGGCAGCTGGGATGGTAACTTAATCCATTAAAAGCGTAGCACTCTTGTTCATCCTTGTGCTTGATAGCGACAGCAACTGTCTCGCCATCGTCAGACGGTGCCAAATCCCACCTCTCTCCTTCGGACACCCTCGCTTGGTCAAATTGACCAAGGAAAACAGGCTCTGGCGTTGGACTCCATCGCCCTCGGATAGGAGGGAATTCCTTTGCGCGTAATGAAGGGTCGTAGAAGGTGAGGTCAACGTGGCATAACGGTGCTAAACCTCTTTGAACAATCTTTCCAAACCAACCGCGGCGTCTCTCGTTCAAAACCGTTATATGCAAAATGCGGAAGCCTCGTTCATCGCCTGTGCTTTTTCCTACAGCTATGTCCAGCTTTGGCCTTTTAAGCACTTCTATGCCAAACGGTACAGCTATCGCCAAGCAAGCCACAATGATTGCGATTATGCTCACGATGTAACCAGCCATGTTCTGTTACAAACACTCCTTCACCCTCTGCGCCAGGGAGCGGGTCGGTTATTCGGTTACAATGTCTTGGAGGATGTCCTGGATGGTGCAACCTCCACCATCAGGTGGATAATACGATAGCACGCTTTCATATTTTGGGTCGGCTCCTAGCTCGTTCATTGTTCCGGTTACTGCCTGTTCTACCGTTTGCTCTTCGAAAAGAAAGCGTTGAAGTAGGTCGACGGTTACCTGGTCGGTGTGCGGTGCGGATACAAGTCCATTCCACGCTACATAGACTTGAGCGCCCTCTTCTACAAATGCCTCAGCCATGTCGTCATATTTCAGGCCATCGCAGCCCATCATGATGACCATTGTGTTATTGAAATCCCCCTTCATGCTGGAGCGGACGAATTTATCGGTGATGCCAAAGTACACCGGGTCGCCCTCCTCGTACGGAGCAAAGGCAACAGCCCTGACCCGGTCTTTCAGTTGGTCACCTACGTATTTGCTCTTGCTGTATGGTTCAGAGGTAAAGAAGTCCAGGACCTGACGTTCTGGATTGAAGGTGGCGCTGTGCACCCTGAGGAGTATCAGACTGTAACAATGCGTGGGGAGATTCTTGTAAAATTTCACCGTAACCGACTCCCCCTCGTAGTAATCGACAACAAATCCCGCCTCGTTCAATAAGGCTGTGGCTTCTTCAATGAAGGCTTCGTTTGGTTGCGAGGTGCTCAACTGGTCAACAATTGCAGCCTTAGGAACATCTATTTGGCTGCAGTCCGATGGGGCAGCTTGAATTAGATGGTCAATTGCGAAATAGAGGCCAACACCTAAGACTAGGGCAGCGATAGCTCCATACGCCAGTATCTTACTGAGCGGATACTTCCTGCTCTTCTTTCGCCCTTTTGGGCTATGCCTCCCTGTGCGCAGCATATAACCCCGCCATCCCAGATGCCGTAGCGGCAGTTCTCATACAATACTATACAGGAATACGGCAATTTTGTCCTCACCTCTTCGTATGAGGTCAGCGGCGTGATGCTCTTTCCGTTCCCACACTCTAGGGCGACCACGATGGCCACTCATCATCAGCCGGGTTGTTGGTGAGCCAGGTCAGGTTGGAGCCGTCGGCGTCCATGACGTAGATCTCAGAGTTGCCGTCACGGTCAGAGGTAAAGGCGATCTTGCCCCCGTCCTGCGACCATGAGGGGAGCCAATCCCAAGCCGGGTTGTTGGTGAGCCGAGTCTGGTTGAAGCCGTCGGCGTCCATCACATAGATTTCGGCGTTGCCGTCACGGCCAGAGTCAAAGGTGATCATGCTTCCGTCCGCTGACCACGAGGGGCGCGAATCCCAAGCCGGGTTGTTAGTAACCCGGGTCAGGTTAGAGCCGTCGGCGTCCATCACATAAATCTCAGTGTTGCCGTCGCGCCCAGAGGCAAAAGCGATCTTGCTCCCGTCCGGGGACCATGCGGGGTGCGAATCCGCAGTCGGGTTGTTGGTGAGGTTGGTCTGGTTGGAACCATCGGCGTCCATCACATAGATTTCCTCGTTGTCGTCACGGTAAGAGACAAAGGCGATCTTGCTTCCGTCGGGCGACCACGAGGGGTACGAATCCGCAGCCGGGTTGTTGGTGAGGTTGGTCTGGTTGGAGCCGCCGGCGTCCATCACGTAGATTTCCCAGTCGCCGTCACGGTTGGAGCAAAAGGCCATCCTGCTCCCGTCCGGCGACCACGAGGGGAACATATCCCTAGCCGGGTTGTTGGTGAGGTTGGTCTGGTTGGAACCGTCGGCGTCCATCACGTAGATCTCATCGTCGCCGTCACGGTCAGAGGCAAAGGCAATGTTACCCTGCGCTGGGCTTGGTGTTGGCGTGGGTGTCTCCTCTTCTCCACCGTCTCCGCAGGCGAATGTTGCTAACACCAAGATGGCCAACAGCGTCAATACAACAAGTTTCTTAGCCTTCATTCCCCACCTCTGTTAGCTGCCAGGACTCAGGCCAGTGCATCTCGTTGGCAATGCAATGAGCCAAGTTTCTTGCCCGACCAGCGAGGTCCCTCTTTCGAGGGGACAGTTTCGAATGATTAGAGCATAACTATTTCAGGAAAGCTGAAATCGAGTTCCTTGTGCGAGAACAATACATCTGTGTTCAGTGTTTGTCAAGCTGTGGAGCACAACACTGCGAGGCTAAGACTGCGGTGGCCCAGTCAAATGAATGTCCGTATGAGATGTAATTACACCTTTGTAAAGAGAAGTTCGGCTAGCAAGGACCTAAGCGGGAACTTTTCTCCTCTGTCTCTGCCACATAGCATCAATGACCTGACGGTCGTTCTGCTCCCCGCTTCCTGTTCCACAGCGCCAGCGATGCCCCAGCAACCACTATCAGCGCTACCGCCATGATCCAGGGCATCACCAGTCCAGCCTTATCCGTTGGAATTATGGTGCCGCCAACGGGAGGAGACGGACCTATCCGTGTGATCGTCTGATCGCATGTGGCAGTGTTGCCAGCATCATCGGTGGCCGTCCACGTGCGAGTTATGATCCCCGGGCAGGTTCCGCTTGAACTGTCACTGTAGGTGATAGCCGGATCGGGATCGCAGTTATCAGTCGCCGTGGCTTCACCAGTGTTAGACGGGTCAGTGGGCTCATCACACCCAACCTCCACATCAGGCGGACAAGTAATCACCGGAGGAGTGGTGTCCTGAACCGTGATCGTCTGAACGCATGTGGAAGTGTTGCCACAATCATCGGTGGCCGTCCACGTGCGAGTTAGGATCCCGGTTCCGTTTGAACTGTCACTGTAGGTGATAGCCGGATCGGGATCGCAGTTATCAGTCGCCATGGCTTCACCAGTGTTAGACGGGTCAGTGGACTCCCCACAGTCAACCTCCACATCAGGTGGACAGTAGGTAATCTCCGGAGGAGTGGTGTCCTGAACCGTGATCGTCTGCTCGCATGAGGAAGTGTTGTCAGCATCATCCGTGGCCGTCCACG
>DAOUOW010000004.1 GCA_030626475.1 Chloroflexota bacterium
CCTCCCCTTATACCATCTGATATATGCAAGCAAACACTGGCGTGGAAAGGATTTTTGGGATAAGATAAGCCAGAAATCGTCTACCGGCCAGTTGAGACTCAAATTACGAGAGGGATAAGAACGAATGGCGAGCCCAAAGGTTGCCGCTTGGGAATATCCGTTGCTTGACGGCTCTAGGAGAACCCTAGTTAAAAAGATAGGGGATGGCTCAATCATAACCAGGTTTGAAAAGACACCTCCTCCCATCAAACCTACAGATGTAGTCTGTCCCCACTTTCTGGAACTGAAGTGGGGCACTGGCTGTCTCTTTCACTGCGCATGGTGCTACCTAAATGGCACTCTAAGGTTTGCTCCCAGGAAGACCAAGCCATACGTCAAGGACTATGGCAAGATCGAGCAGCACGTAAGGGCATTTCTGCAAAATGCCGACGGGTACCGAGAATTGCTGAATACCGGCGAGCTTTCGGATTCTCTAATGTGGGAAAGAAACGGCAACCCGTTTTCAAAATTCATACTTTCGCTTTTTGGGGAACAAGAAAGACACAAAGTCCTTTTCCTCACAAAAGACAAATATATTAATAACCTCATCGAAAGCGAACACAAGAGCCAAGCAATCGTTAGCTTCAGCCTAAACGCTGATGAAGCTGCTAAGAGATTTGAAAACGGTGCTCCGCCAGTGGCAGAACGCATAGAGGCAGCTGATAAAGTGAGCAAAGCTGGATATGAGGTCAGGATTCGCATTGACCCTATGGTGCCAATTCCAAATTGGGAGGACGGCTACAAGAGCCTCATTGACCAAATCTTCTCCAAATTTGCCCCCTCACGCATTACCCTTGGCTCTCTCAGGGGGCTTCAAAGCACCATAAATCAGGCCACCGACAAATCATGGGTGCATTACCTCTCCGAGAGGTCAAGCTGGGGCAAAAGAATCGCGTTCGACACAAGATACTTGATGTACCGCAAGGTCATAGACTATTTGAAACAAAAGTACGCTTATACCGACATTGGACTCTGCAAGGAAACCCTGCAAATTTGGGACAAGCTTGGAATGGATTATCGCAGGATCAAGTGCAATTGCACTTTGTAGGCTGTTAGCTATCGACTCCCTTCAATAATAAAATAGCACCCCACCAAAAGCGGAGTGCCATTTCCCAAAAGCAAAAATATATGCTTGATCGCCTCAAAGACCTGCTTTATCCCGCTCGACCTAATCGGAGGATGGAAGCTGTTTGGCCTGCTGCAGCTGCATCTCCTTATCACAGCACATAACCGCGCCTTCTCCCGCTTTCACACACAATGTCTCACTGCCACATACCTCGCAGCGATATCTCTTACCTAATTGATTTGGCATTCGCCGACACCCCCTGTTTCTGACTTAGCAGCTTATGGAAGAGCACCTCTACTTCTTCAGGGCCATGGGCTGACCACAGCACTGGATCGTGCCCTCCCCTCCCTTAGTAACGATCATTTCAGAGCCGCACTTCTCACAGTAATATCTCTTCCCCATCTGGTTAGCCAATTCCGGCACCACCTTCCTATGAAGCTTCTTTGCCTACAATAATTATAGCTTCCTTGCAAATCTCGGTCAACACCTACTGAATAGAGAGACGGCAGATTCCAGCCCTTCACCATGAAAAAGCATTTTGACCTGGGGCAAGCAAGGTGATAGAATTTGGGGGTCAAGGGCAATCACAGGCGGGAGGAAGGAAATGTCAGGTCATTCCAAATGGTCACAGATCAAGCGCCAGAAAGGGGTGGCAGACGCCAGGAGGGGGCAGCTTTTCACCAAGCTAGGTAGAGAGATCGCGGTCGCAGCCCGCCAGGGTGGCAGCAATCCAGAGACGAACTTCCGCCTCCGACTGGCAGTGCAGAAAGCCCGCGATAACAATATGCCGCTGGACAACATCGAAAGGGCGATCAGGCGAGGAGCTGGGGGCAGCGAAGGGGCAAGCCTGGTTGAGACCATCTACGAAGGCTATGGCCCCGGCGGTGCAGCGCTACTGCTTGAGGCAATGACCGACAATCGCAACCGCACCACCGCCGAGGTCCGCAACCTTTTCTCTCGAGGCAATGGCAACTTGGGGGAAAGCGGATGTGTCACCTGGCTTTTCGAGCCCAGGGGAGTGATCACTGTAGAGGCAGCTGACGCTGAGGAACTGGCGCTACAGCTTATCGATGCCGGCGCCGAAGATATAAAGATTATCAATGGCTCGCTTGAGGTTCACGTCAAGTCTGAAGATCTGGAAGGAATGAGAAAGGCCTTAGAGGAGCAGAACCTAGCGATAGTCTCCGCCGAGGTGTTGATGGTGCCCAAGAGCACGGTGATGCTGGAGGAAAAGGTGGCGCTTCAGACCCTGAGGCTCCTGGACAAGCTGGAGGAGCTCGATGAGGTGCAGCGCGTGTTCACCAACGCCGACTTCCCCGATGAAGCACTGGAGAAGTATCGCAGCCAAGGCTAAAGGACAAATATGCGGATCCTAGGCATTGACCCCGGCACGGTAACCATGGGCTACGGCGTGGTTGAAGAGCAAGAGGATGAGCTTAGCTTAATGGATTGTGGGGCTTTGACCACCTCCCCCAAGACGCCTTTGCCACAGCGGCTCCACACTTTATACCTGGGGCTGCTCAATATCATTGCCCGCTATCAGCCCTCAGAGATAGCCATTGAAGAGCCCTTTGTCGCCAAGAACGTTCGCTCAGCACTAGCGATGGGACAGGCGATAGGGATGGCTATGATTGCCGCAGCGGGAAAAGGCATCCCCATCCATCAATATACCCCAACGCAGGTGAAGCAGGCAGTATCAAGCTACGGGCACAGCGGAAAGGAGCAGGTGCAGGAGATGGTGAGAATACAACTGCGTCTCTCCTCCCTCCCCCAGCCCAGCGATGCCGCCGATGCCCTGGCAGTGGCGTTATGCCATATCCAGGAGATGCACCTGGCCAGAATAGTGGGAGATAGAGAAGGGACATGATCGCCGGCTTGCACGGAACCTTAGAATCCCGCGGCGCTAACTGGGCTATCATTAAGGTCGGTGGCGTCAGCATTCAGGTCTATATGCCGGCCTCAACTCTAAGCACACTGGGTGCCATCGGGGAGGAGGTGCACCTCCATACCCACCTCCACTTCAAGGAGGATAACCTGGCGCTCTATGGCTTTGCCTCACAACAGGAGCTGGAGCTATTCCAGATGCTCATCGGCGTCAGCGGCGTGGGACCCAAGGCTTCCCTGGCCATGCTCTCGGCAATGAATGCCAACGACCTGGCCCTGGCCATTGCCACCGGGAATGTCGACCTCCTGTCTCAGGTGCCGGGCATAGGCAAGAAGATGTCCAGCCGCCTCGTCCTGGAGCTCAAGGGGAAGCTGGAAAGCATTTGGGTTGGTGCCGCCGTCCTGGGAGAAGCCAACGCCGAGGTCATCGCTGCGCTGGTCAGCCTGGGCTACAGCCCGTCCGAGGCTGCCTCCGCTGTCGCCGCCATCGCCGATTCCCCAGACCTGGCCCTCGAGGACAAGATAAGGCTTGCCCTTCAGCACTTCGCCGCCCGCTAAAGATTGAAACCGTGAGGCCACTGCGCCCAGTTCGAAAAGAGCGAAAAGGGTGAAAAAAGAGCTGCTCGACCTTCTGGCCTGCCCCGAGTGCGGCTCGGTGGAGCTGGTGCTGAACCATTCTGCCGAGGAATCCCTGACTTGCGCCCGCTGTAACGCTTGCTATCCTGTCCGCAACGGCATACCACAGATGTTGCCCAACCCACTGGCTACCAGCCTCCAGCTCACAGAGACCTATAGGGAGAAATTGAGGGCTTCCATACTCCAGGGCGAAGCTGAAGCGAGGCCCGAACCGCCCAATCCAGAGGTCGACCGCTTCATGTGGGAGCAGGAGCTCTACTGCTGGGGCAAAGAGGTCATCTATAAGGATTCCAAGGCGGCAGAGATATTTTCTTCCTATTCAGAGCAGGGGGCGAGACGGCTGTGCCAGTTCATTATCGCCAGGGCGAACGGCGTTCAAGGCAAGAGCCTGCTTTATGTGGGCAGCGGGAACGACCGCCTGGTGACGCTTCCCCTGGAGGAGGAGGGAGCCTTTGTGGTGAACCTCGATATTGCCCCAGAGCCCCTTGAGGACCTGATGCAGGCAGGAGCAAAAAGCTGCGTCTGCGGCGATGCCCGCCGGCTCCCCTTCCGCGCCGATGCCTTCGATGTGGTATTCTCCAAGGGCTCCATCCACCATTCCCACCCCATAGACCAGCCCCTGCGCGCAATGGCCCGGGTGGCGAAGAGCGGGGGGCATATCATCGTTGCCGAGCCGGGCAAACACGTGCTCTCCCGCCCTCCCCGTGTGCTCTCGCCTTCTGGCTTGGGATACCCGACACCCTATGAGGACGCCATCTCAACCCGCGAGGTGATCGACATCCTGAATAACGAGGGCATCTCACAGCTTGAGGTGGCAGCCCTTACCCACGCCCCTCCCGGGGTTACGCCATTGATAGCCCGCCTGTGGGAGAGCCTGGGCAAGGCCATGCCCTGGCTTTTTCGCCGCTTTGCCTTCGAGTTCATCGTTTATGGGCGAAAAGGGGGGCCGACCCGTGCTATACTATAAGGGGGTATTATGGAGACCTTTGTCTATGTGATTTTATCTCTGGTCATCGTTGGTCTGCTGGCAATCGTCCTTGCTCTGACGCTGAGGCCGAGGCGGGTTGAGCTTCCCGATATCGAAGGCTTGGCGGAGAAGCTGCGCTTCGCCCTGGCATCCGAGGCCTCGGTGAGGGAGATACAGGATATGCTGAGAAGCCTGCCCCACGATGTCCTGGAGTCGATAACCAGGAGCCTGGGCAAGAGGACGGGGCGGCTCAACGAGCTGCTGGCAACCTTCGAGCTGACCCAGTATGACCGCCTCTTCTATCTGGGGGAGCCTATCGACTTCGTCGGCATCAAGTATGATGAGGGGGTGGACTTCATCGAGGTCAAGACGGGCAAATTCCGCCTCAGCGCCGACGAAATGAAGCTCAGGGAGCTAATCGAAGCGGGGAAGGTGAACTACGTGCCCCTCACCGTGGAGAAGATAGGCATCGTGGAAGAGGTGGACACGGGGGAGTAGGGGAACGGTGGGCTTGGGCGCCTGCTACGCTAGCTTGGGCTGATCATGACAGGGAAAGTCCTGTCAAATCAGCGAAATCGTTAATGGCCTTTTGCAACTCTTGCAGCTTTTTGATCCTAGCCGAGTCGCCATCTCGAACAGCGCGGATTTCACTTGCTGGCGCGTCGTGAAGCTTCTCGATAGTGCGGTCTATGGATTTGTAAAGGACAGCACCTAGCTCTGGTTGACCCTCAGTAAGCACATGCCACGCTACGTCATATCCGCTTTCTTCCAGGGCGGCGAGGGCTTCGGGGTTGGCTACAATTTTGGGGAGGTCACGCACCTGAACGCCCTTACTCAGCTTGCCATCCCTTACCCACCGCACAAACCTGTCCTCCCAAGGCCCAGCAGCTTCTTTCTTTTTGAAGGCCTTGTAGAACTCCTCGAAGTAGGACCACTTGTAGACGTCCTTACGGTCCGTCGAATCCTTCAAGAATTGTTCTTTCATGAGTTGGTAGGCCCACAACCGCTTGTTTACCCAGGCCTTGTTCTTGCGCAGGTGCTGAGAGAGATCTTCTACCGTGTAGCTGTAGTCATGAGCCATCCCGTACAAATACGCTGCCTGTTCGTAAGCGTCCCATTCAATCTTCCCAGCCACATGAAGCTCACCGAGGATATAGGCGATTTCCCTCTCGGTGATGTCCTCAGGCAAAGTACTGGCCGGGATTTTTGCCCATCGCTCATCTTCCTCATCCTGGTATAGCTTCCTATAGACCACAGTGCGGCAGTTACCCTCAGCTATTGTTCCATCGGCTCTGACGATAATACGCTCCAAGAGCCCCTGGTTCTGTTTGATGGAGTGGTAAAGCTGTTTGACATCATCTTCATGCCAAAGCTTTTCCGCAATCTCTTCCTCTGTAAGCTCGCGCCCCAAGAGGGAGAGAATGAACTGGACACGCTGGTTCCTCGGGTCGAGGTGCACCTCGTATATGGGAAGGTTAGTGTACTGTAACCTGACGATCCTGCCCGCCACTGTGATCTCCTCAACCATAGTGACAGCTTCTGCTCGCTCCATAGAACTCATTATTTTCACCTCCTATAGAATTTTTGCAGCGAGCAAGCGCCCAAATTCCCACTGCTTCAGTTGTTAAAGTGCTTAGGGTTTGCCAGCTACAAAGCTAGCGAACTCACCTCGCGGCATCTGCCGGATGAGCCTATCGATTTCCTCCAGAGTTTCGATCTCAGGAAAGCGCAGGCCTGGCTCCCAACCTGGCGGCATCAAGCTCCGGAGATAATCCTTTTCCCGCTCAGTTTTCAAAAGGTCCCAAAATCGAAACATACCTTCGTCCTCGCTGTACTACATTATCACACTCCATCCATTTTGTCAAGTTTTTTTAAAAAAAGATGCAAAAGATAACCATGTATTGACAAAAGATAAAGTTTGAGTTATAATTCAAAATAAGATTTTAAGTTTAGCTTTATTTTGCCATGGATACCGGAGAGCTGGTCAGTGCCTTAGGGGTTTCATTTCCCCGCCAGGAACTGTATTATTTAGAGTCCCAGGGGTTTTTGCGTCCTCAGAAGCGCCGAGTGGGAAAGACCTTGAAGCGGGACTGGCCTGCGGAAATCATCCCAACGCTAAGAGTATATTGGGAACTCCGTGAACAGGGATTCCCGCCCAGAGTGGCGTGGGAAAAGGCAGAAATTCCTGCTCTCCCTGAGAAGGAGGATTAGCTATGCATGTGCTGCTAGTGGAGCCTCCCTACTACACACGTTACCCGCCACTAGGCTTACTGAAGCTGGCCACCTACCATAAAATGCTTGGCGACACGGTGGAACACATCAGGGGCTACGCACCCGCTGAGCGTCAGCCTGATCGGATTTATGTAACGAGCCTGTTCACTTATGCATGGCGCCCAGTACATCAGGCAGTCGCATTCTGCAAAGCTCTGTACCCTCAGGCGCCAATTACACTTGGGGGTATCTACGCCACGCTAATGCGTGACCATGCAGAGCGTTCTGGCGCTGAAGTTTTTACAGGCCTCAGCATGGACATTGAGCAGCTATTGCCTGATTACTCTTTAGTACCTCAATTTGACACAAGCCTCCTATTTTCATCAAGAGGTTGCATTAGGCGGTGCCCCTTCTGCGCCGCCCCTATCCTTGAGCCATTCGACCCCGGCGAAACGGGCCTCAAAAGCATAAGCCATCTCATAGAGCCTAGCTTCAGAAAAGTAGTGTTCTGGGACAATAATTTCCTCGCTAACCCTCACTGTCGCGACATAGTCGGGGAGCTCAAAGAAAGAGGCCTGGAAGTAGACTTCAACCAAGGGATTGATGCTAGGCTTATCACTGAAGCAGTCGCAAGGGAGTTCCAAGGCCTGAAGCTTCAGCCGATCCGAATGGCATACGATACCCCAAGCCAGAAGGCACCGCTGGAAAGGGCGGCCTCTCTGCTTGCAGAAGCGGGCTTCGACAGGCGAAGGATGCTCATCTACCTGATGTACAATTATGAGGATACCCCGGAAGAGTTCCTCGGAAGATTGCGTGAGGTACTCGATTTGGGTCTGGTGGCCTACCCTATGCGATATGAGCCAATCGGTGCCTATGATGCAGAGGGCAATCCCCTGAGCAAGAATTCATTCATATCAGAGTATTGGAGCGCTGAGCAATTGGAGATGTTGGCAAGAGCGCGTAGAGTGATAGGCTATGGGGGCGCCTTTCCCCCTTATGAGGGCCTTAAAAAGAAGATAGGTAACGCTAGGACATTTGAAGAGGCGTTTGCACTAAGGGAACCGTCACGAACCAAATTGCGACAAGAGCTAAGGAAAGTTCTGGGTTCAAAGGTGCCCCGCCTCCCCCTGATGCCCTGAGGCTATAAGACACAGCCTCCATTTGTTTCCACGACCGTGCTATACTATTTATAGAGTAGTTCGCCATGCCCAACTTCAAGATCGTCTCAGATTTCGGGCCTACCGGGGACCAGCCCCAGGCGGTGGATAAGCTGGTTGAGGGGCTTGAGCGCGGCTTTAAGCACCAGACCCTCCTCGGCGTCACCGGCAGCGGCAAGACCTTCACCATGGCCAACATCATCGAGAGGGTAAACCACCCCACCCTGGTCATGTCCCACAACAAGACCCTCGCCGCACAGCTCGCCACCGAGCTAAAGGAGTTCTTCCCCGATAACGCCGTGGAATACTTCGTCAGCTACTACGACTACTACCAGCCAGAGGCATATATCCCCCGCACCGATACCTACATCGAGAAGGAGACCGATATCAACGAGGAGATCGATAAGATGCGCCACGCCTCGACCAGGGCGCTGTTCACCAGGAGGGATGTCATCATCGTGGCCTCGGTCTCGTGCATCTATGGTCTCGGCTCCCCCGAGGAGTACCACGCCTTCGTGGTCAGCCTCCAGAAGGGCGAGATGCGGAAGCGGGACAGGATCGTGCGCCAGCTTGTGGACATGCAGTACGAGAGAAACGACATCGACTTCACCAGGGGCCGCTTCCGCATCAGGGGCGATACCCTGGAGATTCAGCCCGCCTACGAGGAGGTGGCGGTGAGGGTGGAGTTCTTTGGCGATGAGATCGAGCGCATCGTGGAGGTCGACCCCCTGACCGGCGAGCTTCTGGCGGAGAGGGAATCCATAGACATCTATCCGGCAAAGCACTTCGTAACCTCCCACGATAAGCTCATCGCCGCCATCGTTGACATCGAGGAGGAGCTTGAGCACAGGCTGAAGGAGTTCAAGGCACAGGGGAAGCTCCTTGAGGCGGCCAGGCTTGAGGCCAGGACCAACTACGATATCGAGATGCTGCGTGAGGCGGGATTTTGCGCCGGTGTGGAAAACTACTCCCGCCACCTGTCACGGAGAGCGCCGGGGAGCCCGCCGTGGACGCTGCTCGACTACTTCCCCGAAGACTTCCTCGTGTTCGTCGATGAGTCCCACATGACGCTGCCCCAGGTGCGAGGGATGTATCACGGCGACCGCTCGCGAAAGGAGACCCTAGTGGAGTACGGGTTTCGCCTGCCATCGGCGCTGGACAACCGCCCGCTCAACTTCTCCGAGTTCGAGGAGCACGTAGACCAGGCAATATATGTCTCGGCAACCCCAGGCCCCTATGAATATGAGCACAGCGAGCAGATAGCGGAGCAACTCATCAGGCCCACGGGGCTACTGGAGCCCTCAATCGAGGTCAAGCCCACCGGGGGCCAGATCGATGACCTTATGGAGCAGATAAAGAAGCGCGTTGAGCGGGGGGAGCGCTGCCTGGTGACCACCATGACCAAGAGGATGGCTGAGGAGCTTGCCGATTACCTCAAGGAAATGGGAACAAAGACCCACTACCTCCACTCCGAGATCGACACCCTGGAGCGGGTGGAGATATTGCGCGACCTCAGGCTGGGGGTCTACGATGTGGTTGTGGGCATCAATTTGCTTCGCGAGGGGCTTGACCTTCCCGAGGTGAGCCTGGTCGCCATCCTCGACGCTGATAAGGAAGGCTTTCTCAGGTCGCGCGACTCATTGATCCAGACCATGGGCCGTGCCACCCGCCACGTCGATGGACAGGCGATCATGTACGCCGACACCATCACCGGCTCGATGCAGGCCGCCATCGATGAGGTGCTGCGCCGCCGCAATATCCAGACGGCCTATAACCAGGCGCATGGCATCACCCCTCAGGGGATCAAAAAGGCAATCAAGGACATCACCGACCGGGTGCGGGTGGTGGCCGAGACCCGCGCCCCCTACACCGTTGCCCCCCTTCCCAAGGATGAGATGCTGCGCCTGATCAAGGACCTGGAATCGCAGATGAAGACAGCGGCGAGGAACCTTGAGTTCGAGAAGGCAGCCCTGCTCAGAGACCGCATCATCGAGCTGAGAAGGGATATGGAATAAGTTGAAGATATCCATTATTTCTACAAACCGGGAGCAATTCCCCCAGGTCGCCATCCCCATCGGTCCCGCCTGCATTGCAGCGGCACTGAGGGAGCAGGGACACCAGGTCGAGATCCTCGACCTCTGCTTTGAACCAAAGATAGAGGAAGCGGTCATCACCCACCTGGAAAGGTATGCCCCAGAACTGGTCGGCATCTCCCTGCGGAACACAGAAAACAATGAACTCTTTCACTGCCTCTCCTATCTCGAGGATACCAAGAGCATCGTGGAAACAGTCAAAAAGCATAGCCAGGCAGAGATAGTCATCGGGGGCGCCGCCTTCGCCCTTTCCCCCGAGGAGCTCATGAGATACCTTGAGCTGCCCTACGGGATTGCCGGAGATGGTGAAACTGCCTTCCCGCTCTTCATCCGATATCTTCAAGGCGAAGGGGAGCTGGGCTCCATTCCCGGAATTTGCTATTGGGGCGACAAGAAGGTGGTAGTAAGCCCCGCAGCCAAGATCAGGGATTTTGCCCGGTTGCCCTTCCCCGCCTATGACCTCCTGGACCTTCAGCGGTATCTGGCTGCGGTCCCCGCCCTTCCAATAGAGGGCAAGAGGGGCTGCGACCTGGCTTGCTCCTTCTGCCCCGATGGAGCCGACAAGGAGGGATGCCGGCCGAGAGCCCCCAAGCTGGTGGTTGATGAAATGGAGTTCATGGCAAAAGAGCACGGTATCCGGAGATTCTTTTTCACCGATGGCGTGTTCAACTTCCCCCCAGACCATGCCCTGGCAATATGCCGGGAACTCAGAGAAAGAAAGCTCGACGTAAGATGGGCGGCAGATATTAACCCGGTGGCCGTTTCCCAGGCACTGGTTGCCGCTATGAAAGAGACAGGTTGCCGAAACATCGCCCTCGGCATTGACACCGCCTCAGCAAAGATGCTCCGGGGCTACCGCAAGGGCTTTGACAAGGAGGCCATCGTCAGAGCAGCCAAACTACTCACCGATGCCGATATTCGCTTCGCCTACTGGATCCTTTTCGGCGGCCCTGGAGAAAACATGGACACCGCCCAGGAGACCATTGATTTTCTTCAAGACGTGCCCCAGCCGGTCTTCTTTCGCGCCGGGATCAGGGTCTTCAAAGGCACCGAGCTGGAGAGGCAGGCAAGAGAGGAAGGGGTGCTCCCAGAGAACCACGATATGCTCTCGACAACCTTCTACCTCTCCAAAGACCTGGGGGAAGACTTCGCGGAGTGGCTGGACAGGCAATGTGAGCCCCATGAGAACTGGTTTACCATCACCAAACTGGCGAGGCTAGGGTTGGTGCCCCCCTGAAACGACCTCATTCAGCGTTAGCGGTTGACACCACATCTGCAGAATGCTAGTCTCTTGCTACCTGCTCGGCCAAGAAATGAAGAGGTGATGTATGCAAGCTAAAGCAATTGTGACGGTCATCCTTTTGTGCATCGTTGCATTGTCAGGTTTTGCCTGCTGCGGAGGCGGCGGAGAAGAGGAGAAGATCGCCTTTGCCTCCGACCGCGACGGCGACTATGAGGTCTACGTGATGGACGCTGACGGCTCCAACCAGACCAGGCTCACCAACAACCCCGCTACCGACGTGTACCCCACGTGGTCGCCGGACGGGAGCAAGATCGCGTTCTACTCCAACCGTGACGACAACTATGACGTCTATGTGATGGACGCCGATGGCTCCAACCAGACCAACCTCACCAGCAACCCGGCTTCCGATGGGTTTCCGTCATGGTCGCCGGACGGAAGCATGATCGCCTTTGTCTCTAACCGTGACGACAATGATGAAATCTACGTGATGGACGCCGACGGCTCCGACCAGACTCGCCTCACCAGCAATCCGGCTCGCGATTGGGGCCCCTCATGGGCACCAGACGGAAGAAAGGTCGCCTTTTGCTCGTTCCGTGACGGCAACCCTGAGATCTACGTCATGGACGCCGATGGCTCCAACCAGACTCGCCTCACCAGCAACAACGCTACCGACGTGCACCCCGTGTGGTCGCCGGACGGGAGCAGGATCGCGTTCTACTCCGACCGTGACGGCAACTTTGAAATCTACGCCATGGACGGCGACGGCTCTAACCAGACTCGCCTTACCACCAATCCTCCGGCTCGCGATTGGAGCCCATCATGGTCGCCAGACGGAAGCAGAATCGCCTTCGTCTCTGACCGTGACGGCAACCCTGAAATCTACGTGATGGACACCGACGGCTCCAACCAGACCAACCTTACCAATAACCCGGCTGACGATGACATGCCATCGTGGTCGCCATAGGCTGCGGGGGAGCAATGAGGAGGTGATGTGTGCCAGCTAGAGCAATTGCCACGGTCATCCTTTTGTGCACCGTTGCGTTGTCAGGTTTTGCCTGCGGAGGCGGCGGAGAAGAGGAAGCGGCGCCAGCAAAGGGTGAGCTCGCCTTTGTCTCTGACCGCGACGGCAACTATGACATCTACGTGATGAACGGCGACGGCTCCAACCAGACCCGCCTCACCAACAACCCGGCTTGGGATGAAGACCCATCGTGGTCGCCGGATGGAAGCAAGATCGCCTTTACCTCTAGGCGCGACGGCAACTCCGAGATCTACGTGATGGACGCCGACGGCTCTAACCAGACTCGCCTCATCAACAATCCGGCCCCAGATTGGGGCCCATTCTGGTCGCCAGATGGGAGCAGGATCGCCTTTATCTCTGGCCGTGACGGCAACTGGGAAGTCTACGTGATGGACGCCAATGGCTCCAACCAGACCAACCTCACCAACAACCCGGCTCGGGATACGGCACCCTCGTGGTCGCCGGACGGGAGCAGGATCGCCTTCCAATCTTTCCGTGACGGCAACCGGGAGGTCTACGTGGTGGAGGCCGACGGCTCCAACCTGACCCGCCTCACCAATAACCCGGCTTGCGACTGGGGCCCACCATCCTGGTCGCCGGACGGGAGCAGGATCGCCTTTTACTCGATCCGTGACGGCGACAAGGAAATCTATGTGATGGACGCCGACGGCTCCAACCAGACCAACCTCACTAACAACCCTACTGGCGATTGGCTCCCATCCTGGTCGCCAGCCGGGAGTAAGATCGCCTTTGTCTCTACCCGTGACGCTAACTTTGAGATTTGCGTGATCGATGCCGACGGCTCCAACCAGACTCGCCTCACCAGCAATCCGGCTGGGGATGAGGAGCCCTCGTGGTCACCAGACGGGAGCATGATCGCCTTCCAATCTGACCGTGACGGCAACCTTGAGATCTACGTGATGGACAGCGACGGCTCCAACCTGACCCGCCTCACCAACAACCCGGCTGATGATTGGGACGCCTCGTGGTCGCCATAGGCTGCGGGGGAGCAATGAGGAGGTGATGTGTGCCAGCTAAAGCAATTGCCACGGTCATCCTCTTGTGCACTGTTGCGTTGTCAGGTTTTGCCTGCTGCGGCGGCGGAGCGTCACCACAGGGTAATATCGTCTTTGTCTCTTACCGTGACGGCAACCCTGAGGTCTACACTATGCAGGCCGACGGCTCCAACCAGATCAACCTCACCAACAACCCGCTTAGCGATTTGATCCCATCATGGTCGCCGGATGGCACCAAGATCGCCTTCCAAACTAGCCGTGATGGCCAGTCTGAAATCTACGTCATGGACACCGACGGCTCCAACCCAACCAACCTCACCAGAAACCCGGCCAGGGAGTTTCAGCTATCGTGGTCGCCGGACGGGAGCAGGATTGCCTTTGTCTCCAACCGTGATGGCAATGATGAAATCTACGTGATGGACGCCGATGGCTCCAACCAGACCAACCTCACCAACAACCCGGCTTACGATGGATCACCGTCGTGGTCGCCGGACGGGAGCAGGATCGCCTTTGTCTCCAAGCGTGACGGCAACTCGGAGGTCTACGTGGTGGACGACGACGGCTCTGACCAGACCAACCTCACCAACAACCCGGCCAGCGATTTGACCCCCTCATGGTCACCGGACGACAGCAAGATCGCCTTCCACTCCGACCGTGATGGCAACTTTGAAATCTACGTGATGGACGCCGACGGCTCCAACCCAACCAACCTCACCAACAACCCGGCTAGCGAAGCATCCCCCTCTTGGTCACCAGATGGGAGCAGGATTGCCTTCCTCTCTCTGAATGAAATCTACGTGATGGACGGCGACGGCTCTAACCAGACCAACCTCACCAACAGCCCAGGCAGGGAGTTTCAGCCATCGTGGTCGCCGGACGGGAGCAGGATCGCCTTTGTCTCTGAGCGTGATGGCAACGCTGAAATCTACGTGATGGACGCCGATGGCTCCAACCCAACCAACCTCACCAACAACCCGGCTGACGATCGGCACCCCTTGTGGTCGCCCTAGGCTGCGTATCCGAGCTGATGAGAGGAGAAATTCATTCCTTGCTTTCGGGCGGCTCCGAAGAGGGTTCCTCCTTCTCCATGGGAACCTCCACCGCCCTGGAGGGCAGGAATTCCTTCAGCTCCTCAAGCCTGCCGGAGAGATATTCTTGAATTTGAGCCCCCTCCCTGGAGATGGCCACCCTAATGCGGGAGCTGTAGCGCCCCATGTGGCGAAACTTGTGATAGCGATCCCTGACCAGGGTGCGAGGGTGCAGCCTTTGAATTTGCACCAGCTCATCGAGGATGAACCTTTTGAGCAGACGCGCTGCCTCATCAGGGTCGGCGTGGGCCCCTCCCTTGGGCTCAGGCACCACTACATCCACCACACCCAGTTGCTTGCAGTCTTGAGCCGTGATCCTCAACGCCGGGGCAACCTCCTCCGCCTTGTTCACATCGCGATAGAGAAGCATAGCAGCCCTCTCCGGAGGGATCACAGAGAAGATGGCATTCTCCAGCATCAGGTTGCGGTTGGCAACCCCGAGAGCAAGTGCCCCCTCGCTTCCTCCCTCACCAATGATGACCGAGATTATGGGCACCGGCAGGTCTGACATCAGAGCCAGACACTGGGCGATGGCGTTCCCCACCCCTCTTTCCTCAGCCTCAAGCCCGGGGTATGCCCCTGGGGTATCGATAAACGTGATTACCGGCAGCTTGTATTTTGCCGCCAGTTTCAGCGCCCGCTGCGCCTTGCGGAAGCCCTCAGGGTAGGCTCGACCCAAATTTCGCCCATCCTCACCACCATGGCCCCGCTCCTGGGCCACGATCATCACCGTCTCCCCACCAATATCCCCGATACCACATATCACAGCACCGTCGTCGCCACAAAAACGGTCGCCGTGGAGCTCGACGAAATTGGAGGTCATCCTGACAATATAGTCCAGGGAGGTAGGTCGCCGCTCGTGGCGTGTCAACTGGACGCTTTGCCATGCCGCTTCACGGCGGGCGAGGGGCACCTCACGGCGCAATATCCTCCTCATTCGGGTCAACCGATATTCATAGCTCAGCAATGCAAGAAGAATAGAGAGCAGGGCGCGATGCTGGGTGCGCTCCACCACACAGTCGATCATCCCATGCTCCAGATGGGATTCAGCGCTATGTGCCTTCTCTGGTAGGGGCTTGCCCTCAGTCTGCTCCACTACCTTAAGCGGGGCAAAGCCGATAAGGGCACCAGGTTCGGAGATAATGATATCGGCAAGGTTTGCAAAGCTGGCATAGACCCCACCGGTGGTCGGGTTTGTGAGCACGCAGATAAAAGGAAGGCCAGCATCATGAAGGCGCTTGGCCACAGCCGCGGTCTTGGCCATCTGCATCAGAGAAAGCACCCCCTCCTGCACTCGAGCCCCGCCACTGCCGACCACGGCAATCACGGGCAGCCTGCGCTCGAGGGCAAGCTCGAAGGCAAGAGCAACCTTCTCCCCGACAACACAGCCCATGCTGCCCCCCAAAAAGCCGAAGTCCAGTACCACAAGCACTGCGGGGTTGCCCTCAATATGACCAAGCCCGGTGACCACCGCCTCGGGGAGACCGGTCCTTTTCTGGGCATCGAAGATGCGCTTCTTATAGGAAGCTTCCCCGGAGAAGGAAAGAGGGTCGAGAGAAGCCAGGGAACGGTTCGTCTCAATAAAGCTGTCCTCATCGACCAAAAGCTCTATCCGAACTCCTGCTGGCAGAGCGTAATGAAAGCCGCATGTGGGGCACACGCGATAGCGTTGAAATAGCTCAGAAGAGAAAAGGTCGGCGCCGCAATAGAGACAACTCTCCAGCTCCTCAAAAACCTCTCTCTCTATTTCTTCTTCCTTGGGCCGACTAATAAGCCGTTCGAAAAATCTTCTCACCATTTTCCCTCAGCCTCCCTTCTCTCCTTGCACCTGTCGAGACTTCCCCGGCTCCCCTGGGGCGACAATGCCCTGTTCTTCCAGCAGGTCCATAATCCGGGCTGCCCTGGGATAGCCGATGCCCAATCGTCTCTGCAAGAAGGATGTGGAAATACGGCTGTGTTCCAAGGCAAGACGCCTCGCCTGCTCCAAAAGGGGATCCCCAGTGGAGACGGCGGAGGGAACAGACGCCTTAGCCATGTCTTCAGCCAGTTGCGACACATAGGCTGGCTGTCCCCGCTGGCTGATCCAGAAGCTCACCAACCTCTCGATCTCAGGCTCAGAGATGAAACTCCCCTGGAGGCGCTTTGGCCTGGCGGCATCGGGGGGCAGAAAGAGCATGTCCCCCTGGCCCAGGAGCTTCTCGGCACCACCTGAATCAAGGATGGTGCGTGAGTCCACCTGGGAGGCCACAGCAAAACTGATGCGAGCGGGGAAGTTGGCTTTTATCAGGCCGGTAACCACGTCCACTGAGGGGCGCTGGGTGGCAACAACGAGATGAATGCCTGTAGCCCGCGACAACTGGGCCAGGCGGCAGAGTCTGCGTTCCACCTCATCGGGGGCGGCCGCCATCAGGTCGGCAAGCTCATCGATGATGAGCACCAGATAGGAGAGGGGCTCCTGCGCCCTGGGATTTTTATTGTAGGCTTCGATGTCGCGCGCCCCCACGGCAGCCAGTTTGTCATAGCGATGGTCCATCTCGCGGTCGAGCCACTTCAATGTCGCCACTGCCTTGTCACGATCAACAACCACCGGCGATACCAGATGGGGTACGCTGCTGAAGTCCACCATCTCCACCCTCTTGGGGTCGAGCAAGAGCAAGCGCACCTCCTCAGGGGTAGCGCGGAGCAAGAAGGTGGCGACCATCGATTTTAGGCAGATGCTCTTGCCACTCCCCGTGGCCCCGGCGATGAGGAGGTGGGGCATCCTGGTCAGGTCAGCAACCACGGTCTCGCCCGAGACCCCCTTGCCCAAGGCCAGAGGAAGTTTAGACTTCGACCTGAGTTTTTGAAACTGCGCGCTCTCATGAACGCTACGCAAGCTGACCAGAGCCGCCGTTGTATTGGGCACCTCAATCCCCACTATGGACTTTCCCGGTACCGGGGACTCGATCTTGATGCTGGAGGCAGCGAGGGCTAAGGCGAGGTCGTTGGCTAAAGAGTTGATGCGCTCTACCTTAACCCTGGTCTTGGATATCTCCTCCAGCCTGACCTTGATATTGCCATCTCTGTCCCTCTCCTTGATCTCCCGATACTTGCGATCCCACCCCGGCTCGACACCGAACTGGGTAACAGTAGGACCCACGTTTATCTGAACCACCTTGGCTTCAACGCCATAGCTGGCCAGGGCTTCCTCAATAAGCCTCGCCCTCCGCTCGGTATCTATTTGCCCCATCTCGACCTCAGGGGCTCGTTCCAGGAGGGAGATGGAGGGCAACTCCCATTCCCCTCTCCTTTCCTCAGCTACAAGGGGGGTCAATTCCGCTACCTCAGGTTCGTGGGGTTCAGGCGCCACTTCAGGTTCAGGCATCACCCTCGGCTGAACCACTACCGGGGGTTCGCGCTCCAGCAGGTCGACGCGTTCAGCCGGCTCCACCACAGGCTTGGGGGGACGCCTCAGCCGCCTCAGCCGAGAGATAAGGATTCGGTGAACGGGATAGCGGCGATATAGACCCCAGAGCCAAACCAGCGAGAACCAAAGATAACGATGAAGTGGATAGCGTTGATATAGATTTGCTACCGCCAGGGCGTAGGTTGAAAAACGGCGCCAGGTCCTCCGCGGGGCGACCAAGAAGAAACCAGCAAGACATATCACCGCCAGCCTCAGACCACCAAGGGCATCAGGGGCACCAATGACCGCCTTGCCCAGGTTTCCGCCCCAGGTGTGCTCACTGGGAATGCCCTCCCCTGGCTTGAAGAAGGCGAGGGCTCCGAAAAGGGCGAAGAAAAAGACAATGACGCCCAGCCATCGGTTCCAGCTACTGAGAAAGCGCGGAGTCCGCCACCGCCACACCAGCCATATCAGGAGTAAAATCACCATCGCCAGCAGGACGAGGCCACCCCCAAAGGTCTCGATCAGGCTGTCGCGGGCAGTTTCAAGCGCCGAGATCAACGGTGCGCTAAAGTAGAATAGCAGCGCCAGAAAGAGCACAAATAGGAAAAAGTACCGCATCGGGCGGGAGAAGAAAATGCGTGAAAAGCGCCCCAACAGCGAGGGATTTCTCCTGGACGTCTTGCGGCTACCCCCCTTTGCTACCCTGCGCGCCCTTCGTCGACCCTTGGCCATGATCCTCAACCTCTAGAACATAGATAGCTGCTTGGCTTCAGGCTCCGCTTCCTCGACCTCCCCTGCTTCAGCCAGCAAGGAGGGTATCCTGAGCATGTCTTCCTCGATAATGCGGCGCAAACTCTGCTGGTGCAGGGCGGCGGCGGGATGATACATTGCATAGTAGATCATCCCCTGCTTCTTGCGTGCTGTGCCCCGCACCTTGCCTATGGCATCGCTGGGGAAGAACTGAGCCAATGAATAGCGCCCCAGGGTTACGAGCATCTTGGGCTTAATGATCTCAATCTGGCGGTCGAGCCACTTTCGGCAAGCCTTCATCTCCGAAGGCAGGGGGTCCCGGTTTGAGGGGGGCCTGCATTTCACCACGTTTGCGATATAGACGTCCTTCCTACTCAGTCCAATGGAGGCCAGAAGTTCATCGAGGAAATGACCGGCAGGTCCGACAAAGGGGCGCCCCTGCTGATCCTCATGCCAGCCCGGGGCCTCGCCAACGAAGAGAATGGCTGCCTTCTCCGCCCCCTCGCCGGGCACCACCCGATTGCGATTCTGCGCCAGAGCGCAATCCTGACAGCGGGCTATCTCCTCATTAAGCTGGCTCAGTAGTGACAACTCTCTGCTCCCAAACGCAAATTTCTAATCCCGGCCCAGCCATTTCCGCCACCAGGGCAAATCCCCGGCCACCATATAGATACCCAACACAATTATTATGCCACCCAAGATTTGGCGCAGCACCGAAGCACAAATCCAGTCCGCCACCGTGCCCCCAAGAAAGCTGAATAGAATCGCCGCCGGGGCGATCCACAGCGCCACCCTGAGCCTGACATTCCCCTGACGATAATGGGTGATGGCACCCACTAGTACCGTCACCGCAATCACAGCCAGAGAGACCCCCTGCGCTGTGTGCTGCTCCACGTCCATCAACAGGACCATGCCCGGGATCAGTATCACACCGCCACCAATGCCCAGCACCCCGGCGAGTATTCCCGCCACTAAACCGACCCCAATTCCGATAGCTATATCCAAAACTCTCTCCAGCTATAACTAGACACCAATGACCATGAGAATGCCAAGGACCACTATCAAGGTGCTGAAGAGCCAGCGTAAGTGCCTGGCGCGCATCCTCATCATCAGCTTGGCCCCCAAAACCACCCCCACCAAGCTGCCGGTAGCCAGCACCACAACGAACACCCAGTCGATATTGCCCTGGATAGCATAGGCGATAAGGCCAGCAACACCGATAGGAAAGATCACGGCAAGAGAGGTGCCATGGGCCTGATGCTGCTCCAGAAGTAAAACCCCTGCCAGCAACGGCACCAGCAGCATCCCACCGCCAATGCCGGTGAGTCCAGCGATCATCCCCGCAACAGCTCCGATCACCACTGATATGATTATGTTTCTTCTCAAGCACTGACCTCACCCTGCTTTCCGAGGATGATAGCACACCTACGTAGTCAAGTCAATTGAGCTTTATTCATAATTCATAGCTTAGGAAAGGATTGACATTTTGCCGAGATTATGTGTAGTATTGTTAAGCCACTAATTGGGGGCACCATGACTGTTGGCATTGCTGTCCTTTGCAACAACGCTAAGGAAGTGGCTGTAGCGTGCGACCGCATGATAACAGCTACTTACCCACCTATTGAGTTCGAACATGGGATACCCAAGCTTGATAAGATTGGTGAAACATGTGTCGTTCTCACAGCAGGAGATGCCTTAGCACATGCAGAGATATGCAGAGAGGTACAAGCGAGAATTAGTGTCCTAACTCGTCCAAGAGTAGCGGGGATAACAGAGGAAATTAGAGCAACCTATGTTTTACAGAGACAAAAAACAATTATTCAACGTTTCCTTGAGCCTAGAGGCTGGACTCTCCAGCAATTCTATGAAGAACACGCTCGCAGATTACACCCGGATTTGTTTTTGAAAATAGATAATGATATAGCAACTTATGATTACGGGTTGTCACTTATAGTTGCTGGCGTCGATCCAGACGAAGCTCACATATATGGCATTAGGCACCCAGGGGAAGTAGATTGCTATGATTCCCTTGGGTATCATTCTATTGGCATAGGACTTATGCATGCTGTGTCGAGCCTAGTTGCAAACGGGTGTGAACCTACTGTTAGTAGCAAGATGGCTGCTTACTTAGTATATGAGGCGAAGAGAAACGCAGAGAATGCACCCGGCGTAGGACAATACACCGATATGGCTATAATACGTGAGGGCGAAATCCATATTATAACTAATGAGGAGATTTCTCTTCTTCAGCAAATATACGATACAAGACGTATCCCTCTGACAGAAGAGTTTAAAAAAACCATTGATAGCCTACCATTCTAAATAGGAGATTAATGATGGTTATGATTGATATTAATGATGACGATAATGAAGGTAAGGCTGAGACTGAGTATGATTACGAGCAGCATCACTCTATCGGATTAGCTGAAGCAAGGATAAAGCAAGCACTGCTCAGATACGAAGTGGCAGTAAGGAAGAGTTCTCCACCTACCCCGGAAGAAAAGGTGCGCTTGTAATACTACATTGACAGAAACTTGATTAAACCACTTTTCTCACAAGTCCCCCATTGCCGGTAGATAATACCTGCGCTTGATATACTATGATTGACATCAAGCAGTGAACAGTCACCTTGCGGATACCACGTACCCGAATGCTGTTTAGCTTCCGATGTCCCTTTAGCCTCCCGAACAACCGCTCTGCACTGGTACGGCGATTATAGATAAGCTGCCAATCAGCAGTTTCGAGATAGTCGTCAATTGAAGCGCTTCCTATTGCAATTCCTGCCCTTATGTAGTATTATTTAATCACCGCGGGGGTGCTCACGGGCTGAGAGTCCGAAAAGCGGACAACCCCTGGAACCTGACCTCGGTAATGCGAGCGTAGGGAAGCGGAGTTTGAGGCCAAGAGCCCGACCCGAAACCTAGGCTCTTGGGCTTTTGTTTTTGAACGGCACTGAAAAGGGAAACAATCCGAAAGCGGCTAGGAATTTTACTGGAGCTGGCAAATAGTTCGAAAAGAAGGGGGCAGAGGTGACACAGCTAGAATTGGCCAGAGGCGGAATCGTATCCCCAGAGATGAAGCTTGTTGCCCAGGAGGAAGGGATAGACCCAGAGCTTATTCGGCATGGGGTGGCCGAGGGGACCATTGTAATCCCAGCCAACACAAAGCACAAACTCGGCTGCTACTGTGGTATAGGTAAGGGACTGAGGACCAAGGTAAATGCCAATATCGGCACCTCCTCCGATTACAGCGACATCGACACCGAGCTGGAGAAGCTCAGGGTTGCCGTAGAATATAAGGCAGATACGGTGATGGACCTGAGCACCGGAGGCGACATCGGCGCTATTCGCCGCGCCATCCTCAGCCAGAGCCCTATCCCTCTGGGAACGGTGCCCATCTACCAGGCGGGCATCGAGGCTATCGAGAGGAAAGAGGCCATCGTAAAGATGACCGCCGACGAGCTCTTTTCGGTGATCGAAGAGCAGGCCGAGGAGGGAGTGGACTTTGTGACGGTACACTGCGGGGTCACCCAGTCAGCGATCGCAAGGCTGAAACGCCAGGGAAGAGTGACCGATATCGTGTCCCGCGGCGGCGCCTTCCTCTTCGGCTGGATCATTTACAACGAGCAGGAAAATCCACTATATGAGCAATACGACCGCCTGCTCGAGATAGCTCGAAGATTCGATGTCACCCTCAGCCTCGGCGACGGGCTGCGCCCGGGAAGCCTGGCCGATGCCACCGATAGGGCTCAGGTGGAGGAGCTGCTCATCCTCGGGGAGCTGGTGGAGCGTGCCTGGGAGGCAGGGGTGCAGGTGATGGTGGAGGGCCCGGGGCACCTGCCCCTGGATCAGATCACCACCAATGTGCAGCTAGAGAAGAGCCTGTGCAAGGGAGCGCCCTTCTATGTGCTAGGGCCGCTGGTCACCGACATCGCTGCTGGCTATGACCATATCTGCGGCGCCATCGGCGGCGCCATTGCCGCAGCGGCGGGCGCTGATTTTCTGTGCTATGTAACCCCCTCCGAGCACCTGGGGCTTCCCGACCCCGATGATGTCAAAGAGGGAGTCATCGCCTCCAGAATTGCGGCCCATGCCGCAGATATCGTCAAGGGGGTGAAGGGGGCCCAGGAATGGGACAGGAAGATGTCCCTGGCGCGCAAGAACCTGGATTGGGGGGAGCAGGTGAGGCTATGCCTTGACCCTTCAAGAGCGCAAAGGGTGCACGCCCAGCATACCACCACAGGGGTTGCCTGCAGCATGTGCGGCGATTTCTGTGCCCTGCAACTGGTATCAAGCTTCCTCGGCACCTCACCACAAAAGTGCTAATTCGTTTAAAAAGGAGAAGCCGAATGACCATCTTCCATCCCACTTCAGAAAAGGATGTCACCAGGGCTATCGTATCGAGCTTTCTGCGCCAGTTCGAAGATTATGTTGACAGCGATGTAATCATCGTGGGCGGAGGGCCCAGCGGGCTCATGGCGGGAAGGGAGCTGGCCGATAGCGGGCTCAAGGTCCTCATCGTGGAGCGCAACAATTATCTGGGGGGCGGATTTTGGATCGGGGGCTATTTCATGAACAAGCTCACCCTGAGATTCCCGGCACAGCAGCTCCTGGATGAGCTCGGGGTCCCATATGAAAAGGCAAATGAGGGGCTATATGTTGCCGACGCTCCCCATGCCTGCTCCAAGCTAATCGCTGCCACCTGCGATGCAGGGGCAAAATTTGCCAGCCTCACCATGCTCGAAGATGTGATACTGCGGGAGGGGAACCGGGTGGCGGGAGTGGTGGTTAACTGGAGCCCCATCATTCACCTCCCCAGAGAAATCGCCGCCCTAGATCCCGTGCCCCTGGAATCGAAGGTGGTGATCGACGCCACCGGGCATGACGCCAGCGTAGTAAAAAAGCTGGAGCAGCGGGATTTGATCACGACAAAGGGCGAGGGGGGGCTCTGGATCGAGAAGTCCGAGGATGCAGTGGTAGAGCATACCGGTGAGGTTCACCCCGGGCTGGTGGTCGCCGGCATGGCTGTAGCCACCGTTTACGGCCTCCCTCGCATGGGCCCCACCTTCGGCGCCATGCTCCTCTCAGGGAAGAGGGCGGCACAGGTCGCCGGTCAAATAATCCAAAAACCGGCGAGAACATAATGGGTGAGAAATGAACAGGCGAGGGGTCAACGCTTTTGTCCTGCTGTTTCTCATAATCGCGATTGCTTTGACTGCGATAAGCTGCGGTTCAAGTTCAATATCAGCACCATCCGTTGGTGAGGAGTTCGCTTTTTGCACCCACCCCGCCGACCAGGACCATCCCGCCATCTCAGGGGACATCCTGGTATGGCAGGACGAACGCAGCGGCAACTATGACATCTACGGCTACAACATTTCCAAAGGAAAGGAGTTCCCTATCTGTACCGAAGAGAACGAACATGGGGATATTATTCCAGCCACCTCAGAGGAGTTCGTGGTCTGGACTGATGCGCGTAACTACGGCATCCATGACTGGGAAGTCTTCGGCTACGACCTCGCCACCAAAACTGAGTTCCCTATCTGCACTAATCCAACTTGGCAGTATGCGCCTGCCATTTCAGGGGATATCGTGGTATGGGGGGACTACCGCCGCCGTGACTATGACATCTATGGCTACAACCTGGCCACCGATACCGAGTTCCCCATCTGCACCGAACCAGCTATCCAAAGGAATCCCACCATTTCCGAGGACATCGTGGTGTGGGTAGATAAGCGCAACGGCAACGAGGACATCTATGGCTACAACCTGACCACCGATATCGAGTTCCCCATCTGCACCGACCCAGCCCACCAAGACGACCCCGTCATCTCAGGGGGCATTGTAGTGTGGGAGGACTACCGCAACGGCAACGAGGACATCTATGCCTATGATCTAGCCACCGAAACCGAGTTCCCCATCTGCACCGACCCAGCCCGCCAGCGGAAGCCCGCCATCTCAGGAGACATCGTTGTCTGGTGGGACGACCGCAACGGCAATTATGACATCTATGGCTACAACCTTGCCGCCGATATCGAGTTCCCTATCTGCACCGACTCAGCAGCCCAGTGGCTGCCCGCCATTTCAGGGGATATCGTCGTCTGGCAGGACTACCGCAACAGAAACTGGGACATCTATGGCACCAAGCTAGCGCTAGAGGAGTAGGATGAGAGCCGAAATCATCTCCATCGGCACCGAGCTCCTGCTAGGGCAAATAACAGATACCAATGCCTCTTATATCGCCTCCCAATTGCCGTTACTGGGTATCGACCTCTACTGGGTGACCCAGGTGGGCGATAACCTTGAGCGGATGAAAGAATGCCTGGAGCGTGCCTGGGGGCGCTCTGATCTGGTCCTGACCACCGGCGGCCTAGGACCCACCGAGGATGACCTCACCCGAGAGGCCATCGCTGCCATGCTAGGCGAGGAGCTGAGGGTTGACCCCGAGCTGGAGCGGCAGATTCGTGAGTTTTTCTCCCGCCGCGGTATCGAGATGCCGGAGCGCAATATCAAGCAGGCAACGCTCATCCCCTCAGCCGAGGCGATCCCAAACCCCCGAGGCACTGCCCCAGGCTGGTGGGTGGAGCGAGGGGGAGAGCTCATCATCGCCATGCCCGGTCCCCCTAGCGAGATGCAGCGCATGTGGGAGAAGGAGGTCTCCCCCAGGCTGCGGCAGAGGCTGGGGCATGAAATCATCCTCTCGCGGACGCTAAAGACCTTCGGCCACTCCGAAGCGGCGGTAGATGAGATAGTGAGCCCACTGCTCTCAGCCACCAATCCCACCCTTGCTGTCTATGCCAAGCCGGATGGCATCCACCTTCGCATCACCGCCAAGGCAAAGCAGCGGGAGGAGGCAGAGGAGATGATCGCTCACAGGGAAGTGGAGGTCCGCTCCCTCTTTGGGGAAAGCATCTGGGGCTGCGATGAGGAAACGCTGGAGGCTGTGGTGGGCACTCTTCTCAGCGAGAAAGGGCTCAGCCTGGCCACCATGGAATCCTGCACCGGGGGGCTATTGGCTAATTTGATAACTGATGTCCCCGGCAGCTCGGCATACTTTAAAGGGGGGGTGGTTGCTTATACTGATGAGGCCAAGATTTCCCACGGCGTTGACCCTAAACTCATCGCCCGCCACGGCTCCATAAGCCCCGAGGCGGCGGAGGCGATGGCTGAGGCAGCAAGAGCCGGGCTGGGGGCTGACATCGGGGTGGGGATCACCGGAGTGGCTGGTCCGGAAGAGGTGGAAGGAAAGCCCATCGGCAGTGCCCATATTGCCATAGTTGACGGCAAAAGCAAGAGGGTGATCCGTGGCAGCTACCCCCCACTACGCCCTGAGGTCAAGCGCCGCGCCGCCAATCACGCCCTCTTTGAACTCAGGCGCACCCTGCTCTCCAGCAAATAATGCCTCCCGCTAAGGTTAATTCAAGCACACGCTAAAGTTTTTTGTTTTCCGCACTAATAGGCTTTAAAAAATTGCTGCGCTTTTATCCGATCACAGCGCCCATTTGACCACAGCCCAAAGTTCGAAAAGGAAAAGTATTGCATTGTGCGCCAAAGTGTGCTATCATGCGCCAAAATTAGGTGCGCCTTTGGCGCTTGAGGGGGGGATTGGTTCTTTGTGGATGAAGGCGAATTATTGTCCGTGGAGGAGATGACCAAAATCCTGAAGGTGAGCAAGCCCACCATACAAAGGTGGTGCCGCGACAGGAAGCTCCCAGCGGCAAAGATCGGGAAAGCCTATCGCATCCGAAAAGAGGACCTTGACCGGTGGTATGAGGGGAAGCTCCTTGAGAGAACAGGGGCTGAGCGGTAAGCTTCCTAGATAAAATCTAGGGCTTGAAAACAAATAAATTCCAGTTCTCTGTCAAATTTAATTGAAAGTTTGCCAGGGGAGTGGGTTTATTTGTGTCAACTGCAAAAGAAAGGGGGTTGATAGATGCACCTCATTATCGATGGTTTTGGGAGCAATCCAAAATTGCTAGAAAGCGAGGAGCTGCTTTACCAGCTCCTGGATGATTACCCGGCACAGATCGGGATGACCAAGGTGGCCCCTCCCCACGTTTTCAGGTACGTAGGCTCAAAGCCAGAGGATTGGGGGATATCGGGCTTCGTCCTTATCGCTGAGAGCCATATCAGCATCCACACCTTCCCTGAAAGACGTTATGTCAACATCGATATCTTCTCGTGCAAGGACTTTGACTCCGAGCGAGCTATTAAGATATTCCAGCTTCAACTTCATCTAGGCAAGCTCAGGAGTCATATCATCAACCGCCCCGAATCAAGTCTGGGAGAAAAAGTTGATGCGCTTGTCAATCGATGATCCTGATCGCCTATATAAAAGTATTAAGCGCTTCGCGCAAGTGAAGGAAACCCCTTTTCTTATTATAGATAGACAGGCAATTCAACAAAGATTGGAGGAATTTCAAAAAGCGATCGGCTACGCCAAAGTCTTTTATGCCCTTAAAGCCAATCCCCATAAGCGCATTACAGCATTCTTGCAACAACGTGGTGTCGGTTTCGAGATCTCCTCAGAGCAGGAACTGCGTTCCTTGCTTCGCCACAGGGTCCCGCCACAGAGAATCATTTCCAGCAACCCGGTAAAAAGCAACACTTTCATTAAGGGGGCCTATTCTGCTGGCGTAAGGCTTTTCGCTTTTGACTCCTATAGCGAAATTGAAAAACTATCGGAGTTTGCCCCCAACAGCAAGGTCTACGCACGCATTTCTGTATCCAATGAGGGGAGCCAGTGGCCGTTGGCCAAGAAATTTGGTGTTGACATAGAGGATGCAGTGGACCTGCTGGCACGGGCGTCAGAAATGCATCTTGAACCATATGGCATCACCTTCCATGTTGGCTCGCAATGTACGGATCCTGTAACTTGGGTAAAAGCAATCGAAAAGAGCAGAATAGTTTGGGAATTGGCAAAAAACCGGGGTATAGAACTGCAAATGTTGAATATAGGTGGCGGCTTTCCCATCCGATATACAGAATCTGTGCCATCCATCTCCCGGCTTGCCCATGTGGTCAGGGACGCCATAGAGAATAGCTTCCCTAAAGGCGTGGAAATTTTTGTCGAGCCCGGAAGAGCCCTTGTAGGTGAGGCTGGCATATTGGTGACTACCGTAATAGGAAAAGCTGTGCGAAACGGGCAAAGGTGGCTCTATTTAGATGCCGGTGTGTTCCATGGCTTGATGGAAAGCATAGGTGGCATTCGTTACCCCATAGGTACAGTGAAGAACGGCCCAGCAAGCGAATGGGTGTTGGCAGGGCCTTCCTGTGATAGCTTTGATGTAATCTCTGCTGATGTAGAGCTTTCAGAGCCAGAAATAGGAGACCAGGTCTATATAATGTCGGCAGGCGCTTATACTACTAGTTACGCCTCTCGGTTTAACGGCTTTCCCATCCCAAGAACATATTTTGTATAGGCGAGTACCTAGCACATGGACTGCTCTGACATTGCTCTATGGGTGACGGCATTTTTTACCGGGGTGCTCGGCAATAGCGGCACCAGGAGCTTTCCTTCTTGCATGGCGTCAGTTACGTAGTATGCGTAATGCCAGCCGCAGCCAAGCCTATTCAGAGCATTACAGCCGACCTCCATGCCCTTGATCAGCTTTTTATAGAGCATCCCGAACTCGACTTGTTGCTCGACGATAAATCCCCAACAGGCGACTGTAAGATCAAGCAAAAATGGCTCGTATCCTGGTATCTGGATCTGTATGAGAATATTCACTACCAGCATAACAAAGGTGTAATAGCGGAGGAACTATGGACAGGTTGGGAACAAGAAATCAAACAAACTTCTAACCGCCCAGGTTTTAGAGAGCAATACAAGGCTTTGAAAAGGTACTACAACGAAGACTTCCAAAAATTCATTAAACGCCTCTTTGTTTAAGTTCAGTCTCATGCGCCTTCCTCGCCGCCAAACTGGCCTATAAGCTCATCGGTTTTTCGACCTTTTCGTCCTAATCCCCTGTGGTAGAGAAGCCTGTTTCCGCTTTTTCGACCTAATCCCCTGTGGTGGAGAGGCCTGTTTCCGCTATCGAGACCACTGTGCCTTAAGCTGGCCTCATTGACACCAGCTATCCATTAATGTAATGTGAATGGATAGAGAGCGCGATCAAGGTCAAAAATGGGTAGAGGGCTTCAATTAGGCAAGATATTCGGCATCCCTTTCCGTATTGACTACAGCTGGTTTGTCATCTTCCTGCTCATAACCACATCCCTCTCTCTTTTCATTTTCCCTGACGCCTATCCCGATTGGGGTGCAGCGCAGTACTGGATTGTGGGCATTGCCACCAGTCTCCTCTTCTTTGCCTCGGTGGTGGCCCACGAACTGGCACATAGCGCTGTTAGCATCAGGAGCGGCATCCCGGTAAAGAGCATCACCCTCTTCATTTTCGGCGGCGTGGCCCACATAGCCCGCGAGGTAACACACCCCGCAAGCGAACTAAAAATGGCTGCCGCTGGACCCCTATGCAGCATAGCACTCTGCGGCTTATTTAGTGGTTTATGGTGGGTGAGCCGGGACTTCAGCGTTCACCTGTCCGCTCTAGCCTGGTACCTGGCGATAATTAACGGCATGCTCGCCGTCTTCAATATGATACCGGGCTTCCCCCTGGACGGAGGCAGGGTGCTGCGCTCCATCCTGTGGATGATTACATCAAACTACCGGCGGGCTACCCGCATCGCCACCATGACCGGCTATGGCACCTCCTATCTATTTATCCTCGGCGGCATCGCCATCTTTTTCTTTTTCGGCTTGCTTAACGGGCTGTGGCTGGTGTTTATTGGCTTTTTCCTTAATAGCGCAGCTAGATCGAGCTACCGCCAGTCTATGGTCCGCGATGCCCTCAAGGGGTTCGTGGCGAGGGATGTGATGACCAAGGGCTTGCCCTCGATTCCCCGCAACCTCACCATCAAGGAACTGGTTCAAAGTCAGCTTCTCATCAGCAGCAGTCCCTGCTTTCTGGTTGCCGATGGGGAAAGATTGGAGGGGGTTTTGACCCTGCACCAAATAAAGGAATTGCCCAGGGAGGATTGGGACATTACCACTGTGGGGCAGGCGATGACCCCGGTGGAAAAACTGAAGGCAGTCAAGCCTAGCGATGACGTTATCAGCATGCTGGAGCGAATGGAGGAGGGGACTCTAAACCTGGTAACAGTGGTAGAGGAGGGGAGGATGTTGGGGCTCATCTTGCGCGAAAATGTGATCCAGTTTGCCTACAGGCTGCAAGAGTTACGGACTTAAGAGTGCTTCGGCGGGAAACAAATTCTCCTGGTCTGTAATACGCCGATATTTCTCAAGGATGGGAACCTTGGACAGAAAAAAATTAAAGGCCACGGTAGCACAAGAGGTGGAGGCTCGCCAGGAGGAGCTTATCAAGCTCAGCCTCAAGATTCACCAAAACCCGGAACTAGGGTTCCAAGAGAAAAAGGCATCCCAATGGCTAACTTCCTACCTTAAACGAAACGGCTTTAAGGTCGAAAAAGGGATTTGCCAGCTGGCCACAGCCTTCAAAGGGGAATATGGCTCGGGGAAACCGAGGATAGCGCTGCTTGCTGAATATGATGCCCTGCCCCAGATGGGACATGCCTGCGGTCACAATATAATAGCTGCCATCGCTGTCGGTGCTGGCATTGCCTCAAGAGACGCCATTGACCAACTGGGAGGCACTGTTTTGGTTATCGGCACCCCCGCTGAAGAGCTTCATGGGGGCAAGGGAATCATGGTCAACAGGGGCGCTTTCGATGATGTGGATGCCGCCCTGATAGTGCATCCCAGCGTGCTCGACACTGCCAGCTCCCGGGCCCTGGCCTGCATCGGCCTGGAGGTGGAATTCTGGGGCAAAGCAGCTCATGCCGCAGCCCGCCCCGAGGAGGGGATCAATGCCCTGGAGGCCATGATCCAGTCCTTCAACGGGATCAACTCCCTGAGGCAACACATTAGGGATCGGGCCCGCATCCATGGTATCATCACCCGTGGGGGAGAGGCAGCAAATATCGTCCCCTCCTATACTGCGGGGAGCTTCCTTGTGCGCGCTGAGGATGAGGCCTATCTTGATGCATTAAAGGGAAAGGTGCTAAACTGTTTCCAAGCAGCTTCCCTAGCTAGCGGGGCTCGCCTGGAGTATAAGTGGTCGGAGGTATATTACGCCCCGATGCGTATCAACCATGCTCTGGCAGAGTTGTTCACCAAAAATATGGAGGCTTTGGGGCGCAAGGTGGCACCACCCATGAGGCGGGCTTTCGGCAGCACCGACATGGGTAATGTCAGCGCCGTGGTGCCCAGCATTCATCCTATGATAGCCATAGCCCCTATCGAGGTTCTAGCCCATTCGCCGGAGTTTGCCTCCGCCGCTGCTTCGGAAGCAGGACATCGGGGGCTTATAGACGGAGCGAAGGCTTTGGCCATGACCGTGGTCGACCTGATCGCCCAGCCTGAGGCCATGGACAAGGTCAGGGAGGAATTCCTCGCTTCGGAATAAATGGGTAAGGCAGGGGACACAAGTGATGGAGGTCTACCTCGGTATCGATGTTGGCTCGGTGACCACCAAACTTGCTGTGCTGGACAAAGAGGACCAGCTTATCGATGCTCTCTATCTGCGCACCGCGGGTAAGCCAATCGCTGTGGTGCAGGAGGGTCTGAGAGAGATTGCCCGGCGATTATCATCAGATGTCCAGATCAAGGGTGTGGGCACCACAGGGAGCGCCCGCTACCTGGCGGGTGTGATTGTCAGCGCCGATGTAATTAAGAACGAGGTCACTTGCCAGGCTGTGGCCGCGCTTCAATACTTCCCCGAGGTGCAAACAGTGATCGAGATCGGGGGGCAGGATAGCAAGATCATCATAATCCGCAACGGTATCATTACCGACTTTGGCATGAACACAGTGTGCGCTGCGGGCACAGGAAGCTTCCTCGACCAGCAGGCATCACGGCTGAACATGAGGATCGAGGATTTTGGGGAGAGAGCGCTTGAGAGCAAAAAGCCGGTGCGCATCACCGGGCGGTGCACCGTTTTTGCTGAGTCAGACATGATCCACAAGCAGCAAATGGGGCACCGCATTGAGGATATCATCTACGGGCTTTGCCAGGCACTGGTGCGAAACTACCTGAACAACGTCGGTTTGGGGAAGGAAATTCTAGCCCCCATAGTGTTTCAGGGGGGCGTTGCCTTTAACCAAGGCATTGTCAGGGCCCTGGAGGAAATCCTAGAGGCCAAGGTCACTGTCCTCCCCCACCATGAGGTGATGGGGGCCATTGGGGCAGCGCTCCTGGTCCACGAGGAGATGGCGGCGCGCGGCGACGGCACCAAGTTCAAGGGGTTTGGAGTAGCTGACGCCCATTTCCGCACCTCCTCCTTCGAATGCAAAGCCTGCCCCAGTATGTGTGAGGTCGCCCAGCTCTTCCTCGATGGCAAGGTGCTCGCCCGATGGGGAGGACGCTGCGATATATGGGATATAATGACATGCACCTGAGGAGAAGATGAGAATCGCTGTTGACGCTATGGGGGGTGAGCATGCTCCCCAAGAGGTGGTGAGGGGGGCAATGATGGCGTGCCGCGATCATTGTGGAGAAATAGTGCTGGTGGGCAAGGAGAGCACCCTCCGCTCTGAACTGGCAAACTACCACCCCAGAGACTTAGACCTCTCCATTGTTGACGCCAATGAAGTGGTCGAGTTGCATGAGCATCCGGCACAGGCAGTGCGGCAAAAGCAGGACTCATCCATTGTCGTGGCCATGAACCTGCTCAAGAAGGGCGATGTCTCTGCCTTCGTCTCCGCCGGTAATAGCGGGGCGGTGATGGCGGCAGCACTCCTTATCCTGGGCAGCATCGAGGGGATCGAGCGCCCCGCCCTAGGGTTCCTGTTCTCCGCTCCTGAGCATCCCGTTCTTCTGCTGGATGTGGGGGCCAATGCCGATTGCAAACCAAGCTTTCTGGTTCAGTTTGCTCAAATGGGCAGCGTCTATATGGAGCGGGTGTTCGCTTTGGAGCGCCCCAAAATTGGACTCCTCAGCAATGGGGAGGAGGAAAACAAGGGGAACCAGCTAGTGCGGGAGTGCCACCAGCTGCTCAAAAACACCAGCCTAAACTTTATTGGCAATGTGGAAGGCAATGACGTAGTCACCGGGAAGGCAGATGTGGTGGTCACCGATGGCTTCACCGGCAATGTGATGATCAAGGAAGGCGAAGGCCTGGGCGAGCTGGTGCTCCATTCGCTGCGGCGAACGCTAGCGGGGAGACCTCGCCTCAGGATTGCAGCCTTCTTTTTTGGGTCTGCTCTGCGCCACGCCATCAAGGGCTTGGACTATTCCGAACACGGCGGGGCGCCCCTGCTGGGGGTGAATGGAAATGTGATCATTGCTCATGGAAGAAGCAACGCCAAGGCAATCAGAAACGCCGTCTTCATGGCCAAACAGGCGGTGGAACAGGGAGTTTTGGAGGCACTGAGAACAGGGATAAAATGAAGAGAAGGAGCGATTATGGCAAATTCGGTCACTGTTACTGAAGAAAACTTCGACCAAATGGTGCTTAAGGCAAAAACACCAGTGCTGGTGGATTTTTGGGCCCCATGGTGCGCCCCTTGCGTGGCGGTGGCCCCGATACTGGAGGAGCTCGCCGCAGAGTATGAGGGGAAAATAGGCATTGCCAGGCTCAATGTTGATGACGCCCCCACACTTGCCTCAAGGTATGGCATTTCCGCCATCCCCAACCTCATCATCTTTAATGGGGGAAAGCCCGTTTCGCAGATCGTGGGCTACCGGCCCAAAGCTGAGCTGAAGAAGGCTCTGGACCAGACCCTCACCTAATCCCCACGGCAGGAGGGAGGTTTGCTATGGATAGGGCCTACGATGTGATCGTCATCGGGGGAGGGCCAGCGGGCTTGAGCGCCGGGCTATATGCTGCCAGAGCCAGCCTGAGCACGCTGCTTATTGAAAAGGGCATCCTCGGCGGTCAGATCGCCAATGTAGGGCATGTGGAGAACTATCCCGGCTTTCCTGAGGGCATCTCCGGCTTTGAGCTTGGTCAAGCAATGCACCAGCAGGCGACCAAATACGGACTGGAGACAGTTGCCGCCGCAGTCACCGCTATCGAGCTGACGGAGAAAGGCAAGGTGGTAAAGACCACAGAAGGCGAATACCTGGCGAAGGCATTGATCCTGGCCACAGGCGCTGAGCCCAACAGGCTGGGCGTGCCTGGAGAGGAGAGATTATTGGGCCACGGGGTCTCTTACTGCGCCACCTGCGATGGCCCGCTGTTCAGAGATAAGGTTGTAGCGGTAATCGGGGGTGGGGACTCAGCGGTGGAGGAGGGACTAATACTCACCAGATTTGCTTCCAAGGTGATTTTGATTCACCGTCGTGACCAGCTTCGCGCGAGCAAGCTCCCTCAGCAAAGGGCCTTTGCCAACAAGAAAATGGAGTTCCTGTGGGACACGGTGGTGGAGGAAATCACTGGCGACGATAAGGTTAAAGGGCTCAGCCTGCGCAATGTAAAAACGGGACAGAGATCAACCCTGGAGGTATCAGGGGTCTTTATCTACGTCGGGCTGCATCCCAACACTGAGTTTCTTAGAGGGCTTCTACGCCTCGATGCCCAGGGGCACGTGGTCACAAATGAGGAGATGGAAACAGAAATCGCCGGCATTTTTGCTGCTGGCGATATTCGCCAAAATTCGCCGAGACAGGCCATCACCGCAGCGGGGGATGGGGCTACCGCTGCCCTCTCCGCAGAGAAGTTTCTCAGCGAACAAAAATAAAAAATTAGGGATTGCTTCTGTTCAGCCCTGGTCTTTTTTAGCTACTCGTCCTCTATTCCCCTCTCCTTAAGATAGTCAATGGCGTCCTGAAGCGTCTTTAACCCTTCTGCTTCCTCATCAGATATTCGTAGCTCCCTGTTGTCGTTGCTGAACTCCTCCTCTATGGCCATGACCAGCTCCACCAGGTCCAGGGAGTCAGCGTTCAGGTCATCGGTGAAAGAGGTAGAGGGAACTACCTGCTCCTCCTCCGCTCCCAATTGATCGATAACGATCTTCTTCAACCTCTCGAAGACGGTCGTCAACTTGCACCCCCCTTCCTTCTATCTATTGGCTTGAGCACTAACCGTGCCCAGAACTCCGTTGATGAACTTTGGGGAATTATCACTGCCAAAGGTCTTGGCCAGCTCCACTGCTTCATTGATGGCAGCTTTCACCGGAACCTTATTATTCAACAAAATCTCAAAGATGGCAAGCCTCAAAATGTTTCTATCGATAGTAGCCAGTTGTGCCACAGGCCAGGCCGGGGCATAGGTTTGAATCATATTATCAATTCTCTCCTTGTTTGTCAAAACCCCGCTCACCAGCTCCCGGGCAAAGCTCGCCCCCGCTTCAGGCAAAGAGGCCTCAGCCAATAATCGCTCCAGGGCTTCCTCGGCATCGTGTGCTACCGAGTCGCCCTCAAAAAGGGCCTGAAGCGCTATCGTTCTCGCCCTTCTCCTTACCCCCATTTTTTCGCCCTTTTTCGCCCCTTTTCGCCCTATTTGCTGATTTTATACTAGCTGTTTTTCCTGTCGTTATCTTCTCATGGCAGTCAAGCCCGCTCAGTAGTCCCGAAGCAGATGAAGGTTTCCGATCCTCACCCTTTTAAGCCCCGCTTCTTTTGCCACTTCAAGGCACTCAGAGGCAACCCGCCGCGAGGTGGTGGGCAGATCGCCCATAAAAAATTGGGGATGGAATGCGAGAAGGCTATAGGGAATATCGGGATTGAGGGCGGCGATAAACGAGGCGAGCCTCGCCACTTCCTCCCTATCGATATATCCCGGGATGAGCAGGGTGCTGGCCGCCAAGAAGGGTGGCGATGGCCTCTCTCTGGTATACTGGGCCAGGAGCTGAAAATTCTCCAGCGTCCTCTTGTTGCTCACACCGCAGAGGGCGATGTTAAGCTCCTCGCTCCAGGCCTTGAGGTCAACTTTGATGCAGCCTCCCGATTCCAGAGAAAGCTCGGCGGCTTGCCTCAGCAGCGCTGGATGCATCGAGCCATTGGTCTCCCAGCAGATGCGCAGGATTCTGCCCTTATTTCGCTCCAGGGCAAGGCGAGAGGCGCGAAGGGAATGAGGAAGCTGTGGCGTAGGGTCACCGCCAAAGTAGCAAATACAAGAGGTTTTTTCGTCCACCTGGTCGGCGAGCTCAGAAGCCGTTATCCTCGCCTCCTTGCTTGCCTCCAGGCGGTAGTGCCAATTCTGGCAAAAGAGGCAATCAAAAGAGCAGGCGTGGTAAAAAACAGCCAGGTTTTTGTAGCCGTGTTCGGGTCCCTCTCTATAAGCAAAATGGGGGTAGCCGGCCCCCGTCCCCCCAGGGCAGACCCAATCGGCGACGCAGTTGGTGGGCAGGGGATCATAATACCAGCTGACGTTCCCCTTATCGGCGCTGGCTCCGATGAATCTGCCCTCCCTATTTTGGCGCAGTCCGCAGTAGCTTTTCCGACCTTGACCAATAAGGCACTCATTGACGCAAAGGTTGCATTGCTTTCCCCCTTCATCTTTGGGGGGCGTTGGTGGCAGATCGAAAGGGTTTCTCGCCTCGAGGTGCGCCTTCTCGATATAGGGCAGAGCGGCTTCGAAATCGGAACGGATACAATCAGGGCAAAGCTCCAGGGCCTGGGAGATAAGAAATGACTCCCGGCCACAGACCAGGCACTTGACAGTGGTTTTAGCTGATAGGTCTTGGCGTGGCAGCATCATCTCAAACTGAGCCCATAGATAAGATTGGGGGCAGAAATAGTTTCTCTTCCTCCACCGGCCCCTCATCACCTCAAGGGAACCAGGTCACGTCAACAGAGGCAAAAAATTAGATGCTCATCTCTCTTACAGAGCTAGCATCTTCGAGATTCAAAATCTGTGCTTCGGTGTTAATCCTCTTAATGAGACCGCTCAATACCTGCCCCGGACCGATCTCAATGAAGGTGTCGACGCCAGCGTCCACCATGTACTCCACGCTCTTTTGCCACTGAACGCAGTGCAAGAGCTGGCGCAGGAGTTCCTCCTTTACTTCATCAGCTGTGGTAACTGGCTGGGCAGTGCTATTCACCACAATAGGGGTGGAGGGGTGGCGAAAGTCGAGCTCGGAGATGGCGTTAGCTATTCCCTCAGCGGCAGGCTGCATCAGGGGAGAATGAAAGGCGCCGCTCACATTGAGCGGTACGGTGCGGCGCGCCCCCATTGCCCGAGCCAGGTCCAGGGCCCGAACCATGGCCTCCCTGGTGCCGCTGACCACGATCTGCCCCGGTGAGTTGAGGTTGGCGGTCTGGGCACCGGTCTCCTGACAAACCTGCTCCACGGAGACGTCGTCGAGGCCAATGATGGCTACCATGCCTCCAGGCACCCTGTCCCCTGCCTCCTGCATCAACCTTCCCCTCTCCCGGGTAAGCCGAACCGCATCCACGAAGTCAAGCACCTGGGCAGCAACCAGCGCCGTATACTCGCCAAGACTATGCCCCGCCATAAAGGCAGGGCATACCATTCGACCAGCTACTTGGGAAAGGGCCTTGAGGCAGGCAAAGCTTACGGTGAGGATCGCTGGTTGGGCATTGACCGTCTGGGCAAGTTCCTCCTCAGGTCCCTCAAAGCAAAGGCGCGAGAGGGGGAATCCCAGAGCATCATCGGCCTCCTCAAATACCTCTCTTGCTGAGGAAAAGTTATGATAAAGATCGCGCCCCATGCCTACCTGCTGTGAACCCTGGCCCGGGAAGACATAGGCCAATCTTCCTTGTTCAGCCATGTCGAACTCCTACATAAGAATTGCTCAATCTGGCAATTATGCTCTCAGCCTGGTCAACGATTTCCTTGATGATGACCGCCGCCGGCTTTATCTCACCTATCAGCCCAGCGATCTGCCCCGCCATCACCGAGCCTTCCTCGGTATCGCCCTCGAGGGCGGCTAACTCTAGCTTGCCCTGGCCAAGGAGCTCCAGCTCCTCCACTGAGGCACCTCCCTTCTCCAGGGCCTGAAACTGACGCGTTAGCCTATTCTCAATACAGCGTACCGGATGCCCGGTAGCATGTCCAGTGGCCACCGTGGACCGGTCGCGCGCCTCGAGGACCTTCCGCTTGAAATTGGGATGAGCCACGCACTCCTCAGCACAGACAAAGCGGGTGCCAAGCTGCACACCTTGCGCTCCTAAACAGAGGGCAGCAGCAAGGCCTCGCCCATCGCCAATCCCGCCCGCAGCCACTACCGGTATTGTAACGCCATCCACCACTTGGGGCACCAGGGCCATGGTAGCAGTCTCCCCGATATGTCCCCCCGACTCCAGCCCCTCAGCTATCAGGGCATCAGCCCCCGCTCGCTCCAGGCGTTTGGCCAGGGCAACACTGGAGACCACCGGCATCACCTTTATCCCCGCCTCCTTAAAAGTGGGGATATAGACTCCCGGATTCCCACCACCGGTAGTGACAATAGAAACCCCCTCCTCAAGGACAACCTGAATAACTTCCTCAAGAAAGGGGGTCATGAGCATGATATTCAGCGCAAAGGGTTTTGAGGTCCGCTCCCTGGTAGCACGAATCTGCTCCCGTACCCAGCTCGGGGGGGCATTACCGGCACCAATAATCCCCAGCCCACCACCATTGGAGACGGCAGAGGCAAGCTCAGCGGTGCCGAGCCAGGCCATCCCCCCCTGCATCACAGGGTACTCAATGCCAAAAAGGTCACAGATCACAGTGCGCATCTTAGCCTATTACCCTTTTTCCCTCTCCGGCTTAACCTCCATCACTTGCCTTCCCCCATAGCTTCCGCATGTAGGACAAACGTGGTGCGCCAGTTTAGGGCTGTGGCATTGGGGGCAATAATCGATGGCAGGCAGAGATAAAGCCATGTGACTACGCCTCTCTCCCTTGCGCGCCTTGGAGACCTTTCTCTTAGGTACTGCCATCGCCTACCCGTCCTTTCCCTCACCGGTAACTAGCTTTTTCAGCGGAGCCAACCTGGGGTCAATAGGAGCAGCGCAACTACAGGGACCCAGATTGAGGTTGTGACCACAGGTGGGGCACAGCCCGGCGCAATCCTCACGGCAAAGGGGCTTCATCGGCAGGGCCAGCAGCGCATACTGCCTCACTGCCTCACCGAGGTCGAACTCTTGTTTGTCATTGATGATGAAAGCGCCCTCTTCCTCCGGCCAGGACAGGGGGGCCCCAGTTGAGGAGTCCACTGTAGGCAAAAGCTCTTCCTCTATCTTGAGGGTCAAGGGCTGGTGGAAGGTGCCAAGGCAGCGACTACACATCGCTTCGACCCTGGTGTTCAGGACGCCGGTAACCAAAATGCCCCGCTCGGTGCGGGTCAGACTGATCTCCCCCTGGAGAGGGAAATCTGCCTCATCCTGGGAATTGCCACTGCGGCCAAAACTGTAGTGGCGCGTGGAACCTATTCGCTCCTTAAGCTGCTCACAAACGTCAATTACCATCGCATTTCCGTGGCGATGAATAGATTATTCATTATAGGTACAGTTTTGCTTCCTGTCAAGACCAAGGCACCACCCTTCCTTTGCTCCCACGGGGAACAAATCCTATTGCAAACCAACTGTAGATATGCTAACATAATGCATTGCCCCATTGCAAGGCGGGGTCATGGGGGTGGTTAAAGATGGCTAAGATCTATTTTATCGATGTCACCAATCGGGATGCAGTGCAAACCTCGCGAATCATAATGTCCAAGCTGCAAAAGACGATGGTCAATCTGTATCTCGCTGAGATGGGCATCCATCAATCGGAGTTCACCTTCCCCTACGTAAAACACGAGCGAAATTATATCCAGGCCAATTTGGAGCTCAAGGAGCTCGGGGCTATGGGAAATCTGGTCCTCGAGGGCTGGTGCCGTGCCATCGTTGGCGATGTGGCCGAGTCCCTTCCCACCGGGGTGCGGGACTTCAATATCTCCATCTCCACCTCGGACCAGATGATCACCCACAAGTTCATGGGCAAGCTAGATAGGGAAAAGGTGATCGGGGAGATGGTGGAGGCAGCAACCTATGCCAAAAAGGGAGGGGCTAACACCTTAGGGGTGAATGCCGAGGATGCCTCGCGTACCGACATGGGCTACCTCATCGCCTTCGCCCAGGCAGCCAAAGGAGCAGGTGCGGACCGAATAAGGTATTGCGACACCCTGGGCTACGACACCCCGATGAGCATCTATGAGCGGGTAAAAACCCTGGCCGAAACGATTGGGCTCCCGGTAGAACTTCACTGCCATAATGACCTCAGTATGGCGGTGGCTAACTCCATCGCTGGTGCCAAGGGAGCCATCGATGGCGGCGTTGACGCCTATATCAATACTTCAGTAAACGGGATTGGCGAGCGAGCGGGGCAGGCAGACCTCCTGAGCTGCATCCTCGGCCTCGGTTTTGCTCGGGATATGGCCGCCTATGAGATCGCAGACCCCATCAACCTCAAGGTAGCCACCAAGCTGGCCAAGTATGTCTCCTATGCCTTTAGCATCCCGATCCCTATCAACCAGCCCGGGGTGGGGGCAAATGTCTTTGCCCACGAGGCCGGGATTCACGCCGATGGCGCCCTCAAGGACCGAAGAAATTACGAGCTCTTCGACTACGAGCTCCTGGAGCTGGACGAGGATGTGGAGCATGTTCCTCCGCGCCGGGTGATCACCACCGGTGAATTCGGTGGGCTTGCCGGGTTCAGGCATGTATATAGCACCCTGGGCATTACCTTTGCTGACAACACCGAGGCGCAACGCATTCTGGAGCTGGTGCAAGTGGCTAATGCCCACACCCAGAAGCCCCTTACTGATGATGAGCTGCGCTTCATCGCCAGGTATCCGGAGCAAGCAACGAAGATCTTTACCTTAACCCCCTGAAACCATAAAGAGATTGGTAGCAAAGGGAAGGCCGGGAAACCGGCCTTCTCCATCTCACGCAGAATAAGGAAGTTGGCTGTGGAGAAATCAATGCCAGAGCTAGTTTTGAAACCCATCGGGATAGTGAGAAATGAGGTTAAGGAGCCTGTAAGGCGAGATTGGCAGGAGGTGGTCTCGGAAATCATGATTGACGAGGGCCTGGAGGAGTGCCTGGAAGGGCTGGAGGAATTCTCCCACATCATAGTAGTCTACTGGATGCACCGAGCCCCCTCCTGGGGGCAGCCCCCACCTAAGATCCACCCCATGGGGAGAGCAGACTTGCCCCTGGTGGGGCTATTCGCCACCTGCACCCCCCATCGGCCTAACCCCCTGGGGGTGACTGTGGCCAGGCTTCTGGAGCGCAGGGGGAACGTACTTAAGGTTGAGGGGCTGGATGCCATCGATGGCACCCCGGTGATCGACATCAAGCCCTATTTTCCTCCTCGCGCTGTCTCGCCCGATAATCTCCAGATGCCAGACTGGGGAAAAAGACCGAGGTGAGCGCAATCGGCGACGCCCTGCTCGAAATTTACCACCGCCTCCTTTCCCACTACGGGCCCCAACACTGGTGGCCTGCCGAGGACCCCTTCGAGGTAATCCTAGGCGCAATCCTTACCCAGGCGACGGCATGGACCAATGTGGAACAGGCCCTTTCCAATCTCAAGGCAGAAACAGCGCTCACGCCGGCGGCGCTTCGCGACCTCCCACGCGATAGGCTCGCTGCCCTGATTCGCCCCTGTGGCTACTACAATGCCAAGGCAGTGAAGGTCAAGGCCTTCGTAGAGCGACTGGGGGCGCGCTACGGCGATGACCTGGGCCAGCTTTTTGCCCTGGAAATTGTTGACCTGCGCCGCGAACTGCTCTCCATTCACGGTGTGGGGGAAGAGACTGCGGATTCCATAATCCTTTACGCCGCCAAGAAGCCTGTCTTCGTCATCGATGCTTACACCAGGCGCATCATTCGCCGCCTCGGTCTCGCCCCCGAGGGCGATAGCTACGGCGCTTTCCAGGCCCTGTTCACAAAAAAACTCCCCCCAGAGGAAAAGCTCTATAATGAATATCACGCCCTCCTCGTCCGCCACGGTAAGGAGGTCTGCCGCAAGGCGCCCCGGTGCCAAAACTGCTGCCTGAGGCCCCTTTGTCCCTATTAAAAGCTACCCTATGGCGCCCTCTTTCTTCAGCTCCTCGATGCTCTCCTTGCTATATCCCAGCTCAAGCAGGACCTCCTCGGTATGCTGACCCAGCATGGGACCAAAGCTCCTGATTGAGCCCGGGGTCTGAGAAAGCTTTATCGAGATGCCGGGTTGCCTTACTTTGCCAAATTTGGGGTGATCCAGTTCCAGGATCATCTTGCGATGAACAAGCTGAGGGTCTGTGGCAAGCTCGTCAAACTCATAGACCTTGCCCACGCATATATCCCACTGGCTCAGGTAATCGAACCACTCATCCCTGGTTCTGGTGCGGAAAATTTCCCTAAATTCGGAGAATATCTCCTCCCTCTTTTCACCGCTAGCCCCTTGATGAGGAATAAGGTCCTCCCTGCCCAGGGCTCGGCACAGGTTCTCATAGAACCACGGCTCCAGGCAGCCGATGCTGAGATATTTCCCATCCTTAGTTTCATAGACGCTGTAAAACGGCACCCCCCCGGTGAGAAGCTCGTTTCCCCTCTGCGGCACCACACCACTCCCAAAGTAACCGCTTAGAGCGAAGGACAGGAGTGAGACTACCCCATCAGCCATACCTATGTCCGCATATTGCCCTTTGCCTGTCTTTTCCCTGGCCATGAGAGCGGCAAGGATGGCAATGGTGGCGTTCATGCCCCCGGCGGCGAAGTCAGCGAGCAAATTGCTCGGTATTGCGGGAGCACCGCCGGGAATGCCAATGATGCCCAGGGCACCACCGATGGATATGTAGTTTATGTCATGTCCCACCATGTTGTGATAAGGCCCATCCTGCCCGTAGCCGCTGAGGGAACAGTAAATGAGCCTGGGGTTTATTTCCTTGATGGTGTCGTAGTCCACCCCCAGGCGTTTCACCACCCCCGGTCTAAAGCCCTCGACAATCACGTCTGCCCTTTCGGCGAGCTGATAGAAGATTTTGCGCGCCGGCTCAGCCTTCAGATTGAGGACGATGCTCCTCTTATTGCGCTCCACAGCATTATGGACGATGGCTCTTTCCTCAGCGGACACCACCACCGCCAGGCGGCCTTCTCGCGGCCCCTCAACCTTGAGGATGTCGGCTCCCAGGTCGCCCAGGATCATAGTGCAAAACGGTCCCGGAGCCAACCGGGATAAGTCCAAAACCTTTATTCCCTCCAGTGGCGTGGTCATAGCTTTTCCTCCTAGCAAAGATTTTTGGCACGGATAATAGTACAATATCCTCCATTGTGGAGTAAAACCCTACTGACCATCCCTCATTACCACCTTTCTTCTCTTAGCCTGCAAAAAATGCCACAAGGTGAAAATGAGCAGCCCAACAGCGATGATGCTCAAGAAGGAGATGGTGCGGTCGACGAAAGCAATCGACCAAGCATCATTTCGGGCAACGGAGATGGTCAACAGCCCGGCGATCCCGGCCTCCACCACGCCCAGCCCCCCAGGGGTGAACGGTATGGCGACGAGCAAGGCATTGGCGAGGGCGACAAAGAGGATGAGGGAAAGCCCGATAGAAAAGCCCAGGGCCTCAGTAACCAAGAGCAGGCGACCTGCCTCCAGCAGCCAGATCCCGACGCTCAGGGAAACAAGGATTGGGAGCCGGTCAAAGCTGCCCAGGGTCCCCTCACGGAAAAGGATGAATGCCCGTCTTATCCTCGTCGGTAAGCGTCGCTCCACCACGCTGCCAAAATGCCCCATGACCCCGAGGAGGATGGCGATAGCAACAAGCATGGCGACTCCAGCACCCAAAACAACTGTTACCACGACCATGCCCTTGCCCCCCACGAGGCCAAACACAGCCACCCCGAGGAGAAGAAATATGATGACGACATCCAAAACTCGCTCGGCAAGGACGGTGCCAATAGTCTTAGAGAAGCTGACATCAGCATTCTCCTTGAGAAGGTAACCGCGGTAGGCATCGCCCAACCTGGCATAGAGGATGCAGTTGGCAAACCAATTGATGAGCAAGATCTGGGTCAGACCGCCAAGGGAGGGTAAGTTCACCCCCTGTTCCTTGCGAAAGCCCACGTTGTGCAGCAGCACTCGCCACCGCCAAGCGCGCAACGGGAAGGTAATATAATAGCAGATAAAGGCCAAAGCATAGTACAGCGGATTGCAGCCTGTGATCATGCCCCAGACAGAACTGAAGTCTATATCCAGCCTTTCAACAGCGACTACGAGAAGGGCAATGGCAACGACGAAGGAGAGCAGGGTCCGAATATTGAGGAACCGCCTCCTAAGGGAGATCTTCTCTCCTTCCACAGGGGCGACATCTTTGTTGGAGTTATCAGCCACAGAACTTCCTTTGTCTCATTAGCCCTTTAATGGACGCTTAGTTGGGATCCCAACACGCCGCGGGTAGCCATTGGGAGTGGCGCTGAGCTTATCAATGATAACCAGGGCGCGTTCCTCCCCCAGCTCCTCCAGCGTGAACCTCATCACCTCCCTCAGCCTGCCCCCCATAACAGTGATAGCCGTTGTCGCTTGCTCTACCTCGGCCTCGATTTCACCCTTCTTCTGGGCGATAAATGAGCCCCCCAGGGCGCAGAAGGGCATCGCCAGCTCGACGAGGGTTGGTAGTCGCGCCACCGCCCTTGAGAGGACGAGAGCAAATTGCTCTCGATAGTTCCCCTCTCGAGCCAGGTCCTCAGCCCTGGCGGTCAAAACCTCAACCCGCTCAAGTCCAAGCCTGGCCACCAGATGACTCAAAAAGCCCGTCTTTTTCCCCATAGAGTCAAGCAAAACCAAATGAATGCTGGGGAAAAGGATCTTCAGGGGAACGCCAGGGAGGCCGGCGCCGGCACCCAGATCAAGGAGGCGCAAAGGGCGAGACATATCCTTCACCGCAAGGACTATGGTAAGGGAATCGAGGAAGTGCTTCACCTGCACCTCCTCATAATCGACAATGGCGGTAAGGTTCACTCTCCTATTCCAAAGCATAAGCTCTTGATAATAGGTCTCAAACTGCTCCACCTGCTCGGAGGCGAGGTAAAGCCCTAAACTTTTAGCACCAGCGATAAGCCTCTCCATGCCAATGTCAACGGACTCCCCGGAGTCGCTACCGTTGTTGAATTATAGCACTACACCTAACCCACGCCAAGGCGTCAAATAAGGCTCGATTCTGGCAAGTGTTTCGTGGTTGACTTTGCTCGCCAAAGAAAATAAAATACGGTCGCCGCCAAGATAAAGCAGGAAAGAGCAAAGGAGGTGAGCTGATGACAGCGAAGGCTTTCGTGCTCATTGAGGTCGCGGTAGGCAAGACCAAGGATGTGGTCGCTACGCTGCAGAAGGTGGAGGGGGTAAAGTCGGTGGAAGCGGTGACCGGCCCCTATGACATTATCGCCGTGGTGGAAATGCCAGACGTGAATGCCATTGGCGACTTGGTGACAAGAAACATTCATTCAGTTGGCGGCATCGCCAGAACAGTAACCTGCCTTACGGTGCAGCTCACCTAGGCCGAGGACTTGTTATCAATAGCGGTAAAAACCTTGGTTTCATACCACCAATCGAGGGCTGAGTTTTTTGTCATTATTGACTCACCCCGTAAATTGGATATAATGGGTGCGCTGTAGCGGAGCCTCGCTCCTCAGGGTGGGGATATAAATGGAGCAATAGCTTGAAGCTCTTTATTCCCATCAGGAAACATTACAGCCTGGACAGGTTTAGGACTGCCCAAAACATAAAAAGGAGATAGACAGGATGGACTTTGAACCAATTGCAGGAACAGAGGAGCTGAAAAAGGAGTTTGAGGACTTCTTCAGGGAGGTGATGAAGGACGCCCCACCGGGATGGGAAAACTCACCCGAGGACCTCGAGACTGAGGAAGGCTGGGCCTTCCACAAAAAGGTGCAACGTGAGATGGGGAAAAGGGGATGGTTGGCCTTAGCCTGGCCCAAGAAGTATGGGGGGCTGGGAAAATCCATCTTCGAGCAGCTTACTTACAATGAGGTGAGGGCTTACTACCGAGCACCCGGGTGGGACCTCCAGGGGGTGGGAATGCTTGCCCCCACCCTGCTTGCCATGGGGACTGAGGAACAAAGAGAGGAGTTCCTCCCGCCTATCGCCAGGGGGGAAGTAATCTGGGCCCAGCTTTGGTCTGAGCCAGAGGCCGGCTCCGACCTAGCCAATCTCCAAACGATGGCGGTCAGGGACGGGGATGACTACATACTCAACGGACAGAAGGTCTGGACCACCGGTGCTCACCGTGCTGACTGGGCCTTTGCTTTGGTGAGGACAAGCAAGGAGCTAACCAGAAGCCGAGGGCTTACCTACCTCCTTTTTGACCTCAAGAGCCCTGGGGTCGATGTTCGCCCCCTGCCAACGATGTCTAGCCATTCCCGACAGGTGGAGTCGCATTTCAACGAGGTCTTCCTAGATGATGTGCGAGTGCCATTGAAGAACAGGGTCGGGGAGGAAAACCAGGGCTGGGCTATTACCCGAGCTACGATGAACTTCGAGAGGTCCGGGCTTGCGGGGTTTGGGGCGCTGAGGCACTCCTTAGACGAGCTGATAGAGTTTTGCAAGGAGACCAAATGGAGGGGCAAGCCCTTGTCTGAAGACCCTCTGGTTCGATACCGCCTGGCTGAAATTGCCGTGTGTATCGAGGCAGGGCACGCTACAGGCCGGCATCTCCTCTGGGGACAGCACAAGGTAGAAATGGGAGGAGCGCCAGGTATGGGGATGGTTCCCCGGGCTTCTTCGATGAAGTACTTTGCAAGTGAACTAAGTCAGCGCTTCGCCTATGTCGGAAGCCAGATTATGGGGCTCTATGGTCAGTTGAAGTCGCAGTCAAAATGGGCACCCATGTCGGGGAGGTTTGAGAGGGCATATCAGGCTGCCCCCGGTGGCAATATGGCTGGCGGCACTACCGAGATCCAGAAAAACCTCGTCGCCTGGACAGGTTTAGAATTGCCCAGGGCGTAACAAAGAATTTGGCTAGAGGAGAAAGGGAAAATGAACCTCGATTTCACCGAAGAGCAAGAAATGTTAAGAACAATGGCTCGGGACTTCCTGCAAACGGAGTGCCCCAAGACCTTGATCAGGGAGCTGGAGGAAAGTGACCTGGGTTACTCTCCGGAGTTGTGGAAAAAGATAGCAGAGCTGGGGTGGCAAGGGTTGGCCTTCCCCGAGGAATATGGTGGCACTGAGATGACCTTCTTTGAGCTGGCGCTCCTTGTCGAGGAAATGGGGCGTAATATCCTTCCTGGACCCTTCATTTCCACACAAGTGTGTGGACTGACCATTCTGAAAACAGGGACAGAGGAGCAGAAAAAGGAATTCCTCCCCAAAGTAGCTGCGGGGGAGATGATCCTCACTCTGGCTTTGACCGAACCCAGTGCGAGCTGGAAGCCTGAGCATATCTCCGTTGGAGCTGTCGCCAGCAATGAGGAGTATGTGATCAACGGAACCAAGCTCTTTGTGCCTGATGCCCATGTTGCTGATTACCTCCTGGTTGTCGCCAGAACCAAGGATGGCTCCTCTCCCGAGGAGGGGATTACCGTTTTCTTGGTGGATGCCAAGAGTCCTGGTATCCAGTGCGAGCCCCAGCTTACCATGGGTCTAGATAATAAAGCCGAGGTGGTGTTTAAGGATGTAAAGGTGCCCAAGAAGAACATCCTGGGGGAGCTGGACCAGGGCTGGAAAGTGGTACAGGTCGCCATGACCAAAGGGACGGCGTTGAAAATTGCTGAGATGAGCGGCGGGTGCCAGGCGAGCTTAGAGATGGCCAATACCTATGTCAAGGAGAGAGTACAATATGGACGACCTATCGGCCTCTTTCAGGTTATCCAGCACTACCTGGCAGATGCATGGGGGAAGACGGATAGGACCACCAATATCGCCTGGGAAATCTGCTGGAAGGTAGACGCAGGCGTGGCTACTCCCTTCGAGGTAGCGACAGCCAAGGCGTGGACAAACGAAGCCTATAAGTGGGTTACAGAGAAGTGTGTCCAGTGTCACGGGGCTATCGGCACCACCAGAGACCATGATATGGGGCTATACTATCGTCGCGCCAAGGTGGGAGAGCTAGACTATGGGGATACCGATTTCCAGATGGAGATCGTTGCTCAAGAACTAGGCCTGTAAACCGATGCAACCTGACCAAGACGAGGGATAAGAAAGCCAACAGCCTTTCATCAAACACAGCAATTGGGTCGAAAAAGAAAGGAGGAGATTTGGACTTAGGTTTTAGCGAAGAGCAGGAAATGTTGAGAACAGCAGCTCGCGATTTTCTCACCAATGAATGTCCCCCTGACTTGGTAAAGGAGATGGCCGAGGATGAGAGGGGCTATACCCCGGAGCTGTGGAAGAAGATGGCTGAACTGGGTTGGATGGGGCTGACATTTCCTGAGGAATATGACGGCATGGGGATGACTTTCCTCGACCTGGTCATTCTCCTTGAGGAGACGGGGCGAGCCTGCCTCCCCGGCCCATTGTTCTCCACGGTGGTCCTCGCTGGCTATACCATCCTGGAGGCGGGGAGTGAGGAGCAGAAAAAGGAACTCCTGCCCAAGATCTCGAACGGGGAGCTGATCCTTACCCTGGCCCTCACCGAGCCCAGCGCTAGTTATGAGCCCGGTGGGATCAAGATTAAAGCCAGCCCCAAAAACGGTGATTATGTGATCAATGGCACCAAACTTTTCGTTCCTGATGCCAATGTAGCCGACTATATGATATGCGTCGCCAGGACCAAGGATGGCGCCAAGCCAGAGGAGGGGATTACCCTCTTCCTCGTCGATACCAAGAGCCCTGGGATCAGCACCACGCTGTTGAAGACCATAGCTGGCGATAAGCAATGCGAGGTCATCTTCGATGATGTCAGGGTGCCCAAAGAGAACATCCTGGGCGATCTGGACAAGGGCTGGCCGGTGGTGGAGAAGGTATTGGAGAAGGCTACGGTGGGGCTTTGCGCCCAGATGGTGGGCGGTGCTCAAAAAGCGCTGGAGATGAGCATCGATTATGCCAAGGAGAGGGTCCAGTTTGGGCGGCCCATCGGCAGCTTCCAATCGATCCAGAACTACTGCGCCGACATGGTCACCGATGTCGATGGATCGAAATACATCACCTACGAGGCGGCGTTGAAGCTCTCAGATGGACTTCCTGCTGCCATGGAGGTGTCGATGGCAAAGGCCTGGGTCAGCGAGGCCTGCTGCCGGGTAACCGCTTTGGGGCACCAGATTCATGGCGCTATCGGCTTCATGGCTGACCACGATTTGCCCCTCTACTTCAAGCAGGCCAAGGCAGGAGAGGCTACCTTTGGCGACGCCGATTTTCACCGCGAGCTGGTAGCCAAGCATCTGGGACTTTAATAGAGCGGTGAAAAAGGAGAGCCAAGAGAGGTGAAGCCTCACTGGCAGGGGTCTGGGGGTGTCCCCCAGTTATATTTCCTCCCCCTCTCCTCAAGGAGAGGGGGCCGGGGGTGAGGTGAACAAAGATTGCATCTTTTGTCGCATCATAAGCGGCGAGATCCAAAGTGATATCCTTTACCAGGATGAAGAGGTCATCGCCATCCGCGATATCAACCCCCAGGCACCAACCCACCTCCTGGTGCTGCCCAGATCCCACATTTCATCCCTGGCCGATGTCGGCGCTGACCAGAAGCAGCTTTTAGGGCATCTTGTCCATGTCGCCAACGAGCTGGCGAAAAGGGAGGGCATTGCCGACAAAGGCTACCGCCTGGTGATAAACTGCGGTGTTGAGGCCGGTCAGGAGGTACCTCATCTCCACCTCCACCTCCTCGGCGGCAGGTCGCTAGGAAAGCTGGGCTAGAATCCTCTAAACCTCGCTAAATATAAGGGGTGCCGAAAGCCTGCGGCACCCCGCCTTTTTTCGGCTGAAGGCTATCGATACGAGACAAAAGAGAGTAGGGGCATCAAGTTGATGCCCCTACTCAGAATGCTGGCATTGTCCAACGGACTACTCTGGCGGGACGACCCTGACAAAATCGCCTCCCGTGATTGGCACATCGTCATAGGTGTAGGCGGTCAAGACGAGTTCGGTAGTCGTGTCAGTCAATACACCTTCTTCAACCAGCTGCTGTACTCCGAAGAAGGCAACCAAATCCATATAGCCATCCTCGTTTACATCCTCGTACGAGTATGCCAGTTTCGGAGCCTTTGCTGGCCCACGGGTCGCGAGGGTTATACCTCCGATTTCGATGGTACCAGGATCTATTGTGGAAACATCGAAATCCTCAGTGCCGAGAATGGCTACTGGCAGCACGCCTCGGTCACCCAGGTTGATGCTGTTGGGGTCGCTGCCGGGCTTGATGTCGATCTCCACCTCAATGACCGGGCAGATCATCGTCACGCTGACTGTCACCGAGCCGCCGTTATTCCACCATTCGTATCCGTCTTGAAGCCCGAAAAACAGCCTC
>DAOUOW010000011.1 GCA_030626475.1 Chloroflexota bacterium
CAAGGGCATCAAGATTAAGGCCGATAGCGTAGCCTGGGCAGTAGTCCAGGGCGTGCTTTCGCGGGGCGACGCCAAGCTGGCTCAGGCGCTGGCGAGGATGGAGGGAAGGTCGCTTTCCTCGTGGCGTAGGGCACTAGAGGAGTGTTCCATAGATGCTGATTTTTATGTCAACCGACAGCTCTCCCCTACCGAAAGGCTACCCTGGTCGATGCTGGATTCAGGGGTTGAGCCTCGCTATCTAGAATTGGAGCTGGCGAAGGCGGGTCGTGGTGAGGAGACCGCACCCTGCCCGCCGACGGGGTGTCATGAGTGCGGGGTATGCTGATTATGAATATTGAGCGAAATCTCCGAGAGCTGGAAAGCCGTATCGCTAGGGCCGCCGAAACAGCAGGGAGGTCGCCTGCTGACATCACCATCGTCGCCGTGACCAAGGAGGTGGAGGTCGAGGCTATTGAGGCAGCCATCAAGGCGGGCATCGGGCACATTGGCGAGAACAGGGTTCAGGAGGCAATGACGAAGATGGAGCGCCTGTCCACCCTGGAGCGCCAGCCGATGTGGCACATGGTGGGGCACCTTCAAACCAACAAGGTCAAGACAGCAGCTCAGATTTTTGATATAATCCATAGCATCGACTCGCTTAGACTAGCAGAGGCGGTGAGCCAGCGCGCCCAAGATATTATGCCCGTATTGCTCCAGGTCAATGTCTCGGGTGAGGCGACAAAGAGCGGCTTTTCAGTGGCAGAGCTATCCCAGGCAGCGGAGGAGATCGCTCGCCTGCCCCGGCTGGAGGTGAAGGGGTTGATGACCATCGCCCCCTTGGTGGCGGATGCTGAGGAGGTTCGCCCCATCTTCCGAAGATTGCGCCAGCTGCGGGACGAATTGGGCCTGGAACACCTCTCCATGGGGATGACCGATGACTTCGAGGTGGCGGTGGAGGAGGGGGCAACAATGGTGAGGATCGGGCGCGCCATCTTTGGCCAGCGAAGGTGAACTGGCCTTGTCAACCACCGCCTGAAGTTCGAAAAGGGAGCGGATAGTGAAGATAGCCTTCATCGGTGGTGGGGTCATGGGGGAGGCGATTATCAAGGGGATCCTGGACCAGGGGGTAGCCAGGCCCCAGGACACCACCGTCAGCGATATAGACCGGGAGCGTCTTTTCGCTCTGGGGCAAGACTATGGTATTAGGACTTCAGCTGATAATCGCCAGGCAATAGAAGGCGCAGAAATTGTTGTTCTCGCCATCAAGCCCCAGAACCTGAAACAGGTGATGGCGGATTTGCAAGGTCAGGCCAAGGAGCAGCTATTCCTTTCCATCGTTGCCGGGGCGAGCATGGCCACGATCAGTGCTGGCTTAGAGCACAACCTGGTGGTGCGCGCCATGCCCAATACCCCAGCTCAGATCGGCGAGGGGATCACAGTATGGACCGCCAGCAATGAAGTGAGCCAGGGGCAGAAGGGGATGGCACGGTCTATCCTGGGGGCACTGGGCAAGGAAATCTATGTCAGCGATGAGAAATACATCGATATCGCTACTGCGGTAAGTGGCAGCGGTCCTGCCTATATTTTCCTCGTCATCGAAGCGCTGGTCGATGCTGCGGTGCACATCGGCTGGCCCCGGGAGACGGCGGGGGAGTTGGTGTTTGAGACAGTGCTAGGGGCAGCACGCCTGGTCCAGGCGACAGGAAAACAGCCCGCGGAGCTGAGAAAGATGGTCACATCCCCGGGGGGGACAACGGAAGAGGCTTTGCTCCAGCTAGAGGAGGGTGGGCTCAGAGACCTCATCGATCGTGCCGTTGTTGCCGCCTATGAGAAAGCAAAAATCTTGGGGGGTAAATGAGCGTCTTCCGCGAGTTTATCGGTTTTTTGTGTCAGGCGCTTGCCCTTCTCATCTTTATCCGTGCTATTCTCACCTGGTTTCCCGTCTCTCGCCGTAACCCGATAGTAGCTTTCCTTGATTATGTTACCGAGCCCTTCCTGTTCCCCTTGCGCCGCCTAATCCCCAGAATTGGCATGATCGATATCACCCCCATGATAGCTATCATCATTTTGCTAATCATCGCGCGTATCATATAAATGTATAAGAAGATCGATTTACATGTTCACACCCCTGTATCCTCGTGCTATGTAGATCACGTGGTGCCTGAGGCCAACATCAAGACCTCACTGGAGGAGATCGTCGATGCCGCCATCGCCGCCGGTCTCGATGCCATAGCCATCACTGATCACAACAGCGCTGAGTCCATTGAAAGGGTGAGGGAGATATCGAGGGAGAAGGGGTTATATATTTTCCCCGGCGTGGAGATATCAGCCAGGGGAGGTCATGCCCTTGCCATCTTCGATGGCAATACTCCGGTTGAGATATTGCATCGCCTAATAGAGCTTCTTGGCTTCGCTGAGGAGGAGCGGGGGCAAGGCTTCTGTGAGACTGGCCTCTGGCTTGACGAGGTGTTTTGGCGGATGGAGGAGAGCGGCGGAATCGCTATCGCTGCCCATGCCGACAGGCGGCCGAAGGGCTTTCTCGCCTCCGATGAGCCTACTGAGGTCAAAAAGAGAATCCATAGTAGCAACCACCTCAGCGCCCTGGAGATCACCATCCCCACCCAAAGAGAGCTTTGGCGGGAGGGGTTGATGCCTCACTTCCCCAAAAAATATGCCTGCATCCAGGGCTCGGATGCTCATAGTCCGAACGAGATCGGCAGACGCCCGATATACATTGAGTGCTCCACCATCGATTTAGCCCACCTGCGCCTCGCCCTGCGCGAGCATGAAACCAGAATAAAGTTCCCCCAGGATTTGGCTGAAGGTGAGAATGTAGAGGTTTGACAGGTACTTTAGTACTATGTTATATTTGCATAGTATTACGAGGTATCCTGCTATGAGGTATGGTCGCGAGCTATTGAAAGGGAGCACAGAGCCCTTGCTTCTCTCCCTGATCACCCGACAGCCAATGTATGGCTATCAGATAATCAAAGAGCTGGAGAGGAGAAGCAAGGGCTATTTCACCTTTAGAGAGGGCACCCTCTATCCCGCGCTGCACCGATTGGAGGAGAGGGGATTGATTATAGGCCGGTGGGAGCGGCTGGCAACGGGTCAGGAGAGGAGGTACTACCATATAACCGAGCAGGGTCAGCACGCCCTTGAGGAGAAGGTGACAGAGTGGAGGGGCTTCTCCAGGGCTGTGAACTCCATCATGCAGCCGGAGAGCCTCTGAGCGGAGCGAACCCAAGAATCAAGGTCTCATCCCCGATGAGCAAAGTGGCAATTGTTACCGATACTACTGCTTGCCTCCCTAGGGAGCTGGTGGAAGAATACGGCATCAAGATAGTGCCAATGAGCCTTATCTTTGAAGATAGGGTCTATCGGGATGAGGTGGATATAACTGCCAGTGAGGTTTACCAGATGCTGGAGCAGGAAGAGAAGATCCCCAGCACCTCAGCCCCCTCACCGGGCTCCTATCTTGAAGCCTTCCGCGAGCTAAGCCAAAGGGCGGAGAGCATTGTTTGCATTTCTATGCCCACTGAGCTGACCATGGCTTTTCAATCGGCGACGCAGGCTAAGGAGATGGCTAAAGAAGAGCTGCCCCACACTGCAATAGAGGTGATCGATTGTCGCAGCGCAGCCGGGGCGCTTGGGCTTGTCACCCTGGCAGCAGCTCGGGCTGCCGCCGCCGGGCAGAGCTTGGATGAGGTTGTCAAGGTTATAAAGGACATGATGCAGCGGGTGCACATGATTGGTCTCGTGGATACCCTGGTCTATTTGGCCAGAGGTGGCCGCATCCCCAAGGTTGCCGCCTGGGCCGGCGACGTCCTTAAGGTTAAGCCAATCCTCACTCTTTCCCAGGGCAAGCCAGCCCCTCTAACCGCTGTTAGAACCAAGGCGCGGGGGCTGGAGCGGCTGCTGGAGATAATGCAGCACAGGACGGGATCAAACAGCCCGATACACGTCATCGTATTGCACGCCAACGTCCTGAAAGAGGCGGAAAGCCTGAAGCAGCGCATCTCCCAGGAATTCAATTGCGTCGAAATTTATGTCAAGGATTTTACCCCAGTAATGGGCGTTCATACCGGTCCCGGTCTTATCGGCCTTGCCTTTTACGCAGACTAAGGGAGACCTCCCATGGCTAAAGTTGGCATTATTACCGATACCATCGCCTGCCTCCCCAGGGAGCTGGTGGAGGAGTATGGCATCGTGCTCGTGCCAATAAACATCATCTTCGAAGACCGGGTCTATCAGGATGACGTGGATATAACCCCGAGCGAGGTTTACCGACTGCTCAAGGAAGGCAAGATTCCCACCACCTCAGCCCCCTCACCAGGGGTCTATCTTGAAGCCTTCCGCGAGCTGAGCCAGAGGGTAGAGAGCATCGTTTGCATCACCATCGCTGCCGAGCTGACCATGGTTCACCAATCGGCGACGCAGGCTAGGGAGATGGCAAAAGAGGAACTGCCCCACACCCCGGTAGAGGTGATCGATAGCCGCACCGCAGCCGGGTCACAAGGTCTTATCACCCTGGCAGCGGCTCGGGCTGCCGCCGCCGGGCAGAGCCTGGATGAGGTTATCAAGGTCACCCGGGACATGATACCGAGGGCGCACTTCTTGGCCGTGATAGATACCCTGACCTATTTGGCCAAGCATGGTCGCGTGCCTGCGATTGCTGCTTGGGCTGGCTCCCGGCTTCAGATCAAGCCCCTGCTCACCGTTTCCAACGGCAAGGCACGCCCAATTACGGTGGTGAGGACAAAGCGGCGGGGCATGGAGCGTCTGCTGGAGATAATGAGGCAGAGGACGGGAGCAAACAGCCCAATACATGTCATTGTATTGCACGCCAACGTCCTGGAGGAGGCGGAAAGTCTGAAGCAGCGCATCTCTCAGGAATTCAATTGCGTCGAAATTTATGTCAAGGACTTTACCCCGGTAATGGGCGTTCATACCGGTCCCGGGCTTATCGGCGCTGCCTTTTACGCCGATGACTGACAAGCAGCCAAGGCTTCCCCCGGCATCCTGAAAGGCTTTTCTAACTGGCATCAAGTTCAGAAATATCCTATAATCGGGGTGAGATGGAGAAGCACCAAGTCAGGGAAGATGCTCAGAGACTCGAGCAAAGCTTGGGCCTGTTGCCTGAGCCTATGATTAAACCACCCTTCATCGTGGTCAGCGGTCTTCCCGGGAGCGGCAAGTCCTATTTCTGCCGTGAGCTTCGGGAGCGTCTCCCCTTCCCCATTGTCGAGAGCGATGGCCTGCGCAAGGTGCTTTTCCCCTCGCCAAATTACAGTCCCAGCGAAAGCAATCGCCTGTTCCAGGCCTGTCATCTCCTTATCGAAGCGCTATTGAAAAGGGGGATACCCCTCATCTTTGATGCCACGAATCTGATAGAACGCCATCGAGAGCGCCTGTATCATATCGCCGACCGCATTGGAGCCAAGCTAATCATCGTGCGCGTCGAAGCTCCCCCAGAAGTGGTGCGCCAGCGCCTTGAGGATCGCGTTTCTGGGGCCAATCCCGTTGGCCAGTCGGATGCTGACTGGAAGGTGTATCAGAAGATGAGGTCCTCAGTGCAGAAGATCTCCCGCAACCACTTCGCTGTGGATACCTCAAGGGACATCGCCCCGGTAATAGCCAAGATCGTGCGTCAGGTGAATCGCTGATTTTTTCGACCTTTATCCGTATATTGATATTGCGTGCCGGTCTTGATTTCGATATTATGAGGCAACTAAAATGAAAAAAGGAGTGGAGATGGAGGTTAAGGTCGTATCCGGAGACATCACCAAGCTACCGCTAGGTGCCATCATAGTCAACCTCTTTGAGGGGGTGAAAAGCCCGTCTGGCACCACCGGAGCCGTGGACCGGGCTCTGGGCGGGGTCATCACCCAGCTTATCGCTGAGGGCGAGATCAAAGGCAAGCTTAACGAAATCACTTTAATTCACAGCCTGGGTAAAATCGAGCCGACAAGGGTGGTTGTTGCTGGTTTGGGCAAGGAAAAGGACCTGGACCTTCGTCGAGTTCGGGGGGTTACTGCTGAGGCGTGCCGCTTCCTGCGTAAGGCAGGCGTGGAGCGGGTGGGCACTATCGCCCATGGAGCAGGCACGGGAGGCATCGATTCCGAGAAATCGGCTCAGGCGGTTGCCGAGGGCGCTATCTTGGGGCTCTATACCTTCCGCAAGCACCAGACCAAGGAGCCAGAGCACGCGGAGATGAAGGAACTGCTCATTGTGGAGCAGGATGAGAGCAAGCTGCCCCAGATGGAGCAGGGATGCGCCAAGGGTAAAGTTCTGGCCGAGGCGACAAATCTGGCCCGTGATATGGCCAATGAGCCGGCCAACTATATGACCCCCACGGATATGGCGGAGATGGCAAGGAAAATAGCCCAAGACTACGGGCTCGAGTGCCAGGTAATGGAGCGCGAGGAGATGGAGCAGTTGGGGATGGGAGCCCTCCTCGGCGTAGCTCAAGGCAGCAGGCAGCCGTCGAAGCTCATCATCCTCAGCTATAAGGGGGATGAGGAGTCAAAGGGCACCCTGGGCTTCGTTGGCAAGGGGATAACCTTCGATTCCGGGGGGATCTCGATCAAGCCCTCCGAGGGGATGAGAGAGATGAAGGGAGACATGGCTGGCGGGGCTACGGTGATCGCCGCTATGCGCGCCCTGGGTCAGCTCAAGCCCAAGATAAATGTTACCGGGGTGATCCCAGCGACGGAGAACCTCCCCAGTGGCACTGCCCTCAAGCCAGGGGATGTCCTGAGGGCAATGAGTGGTAAGACCATCGAGATCGTCTCCACCGATGCCGAGGGGCGTCTCATTTTGGCCGATGCCCTGAGCTATGCGCGCAAGTTAGGGCTTTCCCCTGTGATAGATGTAGCCACCTTGACCGGCGCTTGCCGTGTTGCCCTGGGCGACTTCTGTAGCGGCACATTCGGCAACGACGAGGAATTAATAGCCAGGGTAATAAAAGCTGGGGAGGAGGCTGGCGAGCGCATGTGGCAGATGCCGATGTATGAGGAGTATAAGGAGCTGAATAAGAGCGATGTCGCTGATATCAAGAACGTAGGGGAAAGATGGGGAGGGGCGATAAGCGCGGCTCAGTTCCTGGCCGAATTTGCTGAGGAGACCCCCTGGGTTCACCTGGATATCGCCGGCACCTCTGAAAGCCGAAAGGACAAGGCCTTCCTGGTCAAGGGAGCGACCGGGGTCGGGGTCAGAACCCTGGTCAACCTCGCCCTGGCCCTAGCTCAAGAATAGACGTCGGGTTGCTATAACACCGTCGCCACGACAGCCAGAAGGCAACCCTTAATGCACAGCGATATAGTTCAAAAAAGCGAATAGTTCGAAAAAGGAGGTCTTCGATGAAAGTGAAATGGCTCGGTCATGCAGCTTTTCTCATCACCTCAGACGAGGGAACCAAGGTCGTCACCGACCCTTACCAGTCAGGTCAGTTTGGGCTTGATTATGGCAAAATAGAGGATGCTGCTGACATCGTGGTCGTCAGCCACGACCATGCCGACCATAACTATGTCCAGGGAGTTCCCGGCAGCCCTCAGGTGGTAAAGGGCGCGGGCACACAACAGGCCAAAGGGATAGAGTTCAAGGGAATAGCAAGCTATCATGACGACAGCGGCGGCAGCCAGCGAGGTCCGAATAACATATTCTGTTTCACGGTGAACGGGGTCAGGGTCTGCCACCTCGGAGACCTGGGTCATATGCTCAGCGAGCAGCAGCTCGCCGAGATCGGCGAGGTCGATGTTCTCCTGACACCGATGGCAGGAAACTTTACCATTGATGCTGCCACAGCGAGCCGCACCGTGGAGCGGATCAAGCCCCGCGTGGTCATCCCGATGCATTTTAAGACCAGTAAGTGCTCCTCTTTCCCGGTAACCGATGTCGAGCCTTTCCTGGCGGGCAAGAAAAATGTGAAACGGATGGACACCGTAGAGGTGGAGTTCAAGCAGGGGCAGCTCCCGGAAGCCACAGAGATCGTGGTGCTGAAGCACGCCTGCTAAAGTCGAAAACAGAGGGAAGTCATGCCGGCAAACCTGCCACCGGAGTATTTTCGGGCCGAGAAGCGCTTCCGACAGGCCAAGACTCCTGAGGAGAAGGTAGAGGCCCTGGAGGCTATGCTTTCCATCATGCCCAAGCACAAGGGCACCGACAAGCTTCGCGCCCTGGTGAGGAGCAAGATTGCCAAATTCAGCGAGGAATCGCAAAGGAAGCTGGCCACCGGTAGAAGGGGCGATGCCTATTATGTAAAGAAGGAGGGGGCGGGCCAGGTCATACTGGTGGGGCTTCCCAATGCCGGCAAATCTCAACTGGTAGCGGCAGTTACTGAGGCATCGCCCAATGTAGCCGATTATCCCTTTAGCACTCAAAGTCCCACCCCGGGGATGATGAACTTTGAGAATATTCAAATCCAGCTTGTGGATATCCCCCCTATAATCGACCGCAGCGCCCGGCCTGGGCTGCCCAACCTGCTGCGGGATGCCAACATGCTTTTGCTTGTGCTGGATTTGAGCCAGGACCCCGAAATCCAGATGGAAACCCTATTTGAAGAATTGGAAAAGCTCAAGATAAAGCCCGTCGGGAGAAAAGAGTCGACCGAGCAGTGGATACATCAGAAGAAGGCTGTGGTTGTGGGCAATAAGGACGATGTCGAGGGTTCGGGAGAGAATTATAGCAAATTGGAGTCTCAATATGGCGCCGAATTTCCCATCGTCTCCATCTCGGCCAAGGAAGGAGCGGGGCTGGAGGTGTTGAAGCGGGAGATCTATCGCCGACTGGAAATCATCAGGGTATACACTAAGGCGCCAGGCAGGAAAGCGGACTTAGAGAAGCCGGTAATCTTGAAACGGGGAAGTACGGTTGACGATTTTGCCCAAGCCATCCATAAGGATTTTCACGCCAAGCTAAAATTTGCCCAGCTCTGGGGCTCGGGGAAATTCGACGGCCAGAAGGTAAAACGGGAGCATATCCTGGAAGATGGCGATGTTCTAGAGCTACGCATTTGATGCTCATCCCTTTGTCTTTATCAGCCACAATTTCTCTGCCAATTCCTCAATATATTCCCTGTTCTCCAGCCTTTGCTTCCATGTTTCAGGAATAGCCTCAATGCCGAGATAAGCCCCGGAGATGGCCCCGGTCATAGCAGCGATGGTATCGGTATCACCACCGAGGCTTATGGCGTAAAGGACAGCCTCCGCAAATGATCGGGAATGGGTGAGAAAGGAATAGATGGCCGTGGGAACTGAATTGAAGGCCTCGATGCCATTGCCCAGCTCCAAGATGACCTTTGCTTTGTCCCATTGCCCGATCAGGCTTTCTATGCTCCTCAGTTTTTGCTGGTAAATCGCATGATCTATGAAGCCCTTCAGCCCATCGAGGAAATCGTCGCTGGCAAAGGGGGAAGATAGCTCTGCCCTGGTAGCCAAAGCGATAGCGCCGGCTTGCAAGGCAGCGCCCTGTTTTCCCCATTCATGGGCGTGGGTGATGTGGCTCGATTTATAGGCCACCTTCTTTAAGGTGGCGGGGTCATCATGGTAGAAGACGCCTATAGGCGCAATTCTCATCGCTGAGCCATTGCCATAGGAGCCGCCGGAATACAATTTCTCAGCCGCTGTGTTCCATGCTTCGCCGCCCTTTATCATCCTGAAGATGCGGGGCGGTCCCGGCCCATAGCCCCGAAAAGGCTCGCGGTCATAATTTCTGATGAAAGTATGCGTCATGTGCTCACCGTCAAAGCCCTTCTTTTCTATCAGCGACTCAGCAACCCCGATAGCCATGTGGGTATCGTCGGTGTAAACCAGAAGGCCACCTCTATCGGCTACTGCCTGAATCTGGCTCCCGGCAACCGTGTACCACCCCTCCACAGATGCACCCAAAGCATCCCCAACCGCGGTGCCGATCAGAGAGCCGAGGAACTTCAATTTCAAGGTTTCCTCATCCATCTCGCCACCTTTTTACCTCAAGGGATGCTCTCCATTTCGCGTTTATATTCTTCCACCAGCGTGCGATACTGGGAGTCAAGTTTAGCTAGAGTCAACCGCCACTGCTCCTGAAACTGGGGATGGTGCTCGACATCAATGCTGATACCCGCTGGCACGCCCTGCTGCTGAGCCAGCTGCTGGAGATTCATGTAGAAATCCTGTTTCAATGCCTCGTAAGCCTGCCTTCTTTGCTCTAACCCCTCCTCCTCATAGTGCTTGAAAAGGCGCCTCAATTTGCTATAGACGTTTTCAATGCCCCCCTTATCCTGTTTCAGGCTCTTGATCCCCTCCATTGCCGCGCGATTAGTCCTTTTCACCACATTGTTCTTGGGCACATCCAGATTTCTAAGAAGCACACCTTTAACCCCTTCAGCTACATGCCCTCTGTCCTCATCGTCATACTTGCCCAGTTCAACCACAAGGTTACACTGACCCTTGAGATAGCGGGCAGCCAGCCTTTCCCCCTGGGGAATAAGGTCCCGCTTTCTAATCTCCTCTGGCGATTCCTCCCCCAGCTTCTCCGCCCGCTCCATGGCGATGTCAAAGGCGCTCTTGAGCTCTTCCCTACCTTTCTCTTCCAAGGCACTATCCCCTTCCGCTTGCTTACAACATGGTAGCGCATCGAGGCTGACATGGCAACTGCGCTTGATAACATGCATACATTAGATTACAATTTGCACCTAGATTATACTTCGCTATCAAGGAGGCAAGCCATGAAAAGCGCCACCGAATACCTGTGGTTCAACACCGAGCACCATCGTGAGTTCATAAATATAACCGATAAGGTCGAGCATTTCGTGCACGACAGTGGCATCGAGGAGGGACTCGTCTTGGTGTCAGCGATGCACATCACCGCCGGAGTATACGTCAACGATGCCGAGTCAGGTCTGATCCAGGACATAGAGGAATGGCTGGAGGGGCTGGCACCCTATAGAACGGACTATAGACACCATGCCACGGGAGAGTCAAACGGCGATGCCCACCTGAAAAACCTGCTTGTGCACCACCAGGTCATCGTGCCCGTGACCGAGGGGGAGCTGGACTTGGGGCCCTGGCAGCAGATATACTATGCCGAGTTCGATGGCCAGCGGAGGAAGAGGGTGGTGCTCAAGGTGATAGGCGAGTAGAAAGTAAGCGTCTATTCAAGGTATAATGTGCATTTAAGTTGTAGCTAAGCCCAAAGACCAAAAAATGGGTGTCGGGATAGCACCTTGGCATCGTTGACCACCCCCTTCCATAACACCCGTCTCGTCAATCATCAAGGTCACCGAACTCGGCGACGTGGCGGCAACCTCGTGTTAGGCGAAGTTGGAGCCCAGTTGAGTGAGAACAATAGTCTCTTTAATAACCAAGGAGCCAGGGGTGAGGGACACGACATACAACTTCAGCACCAAAGCACCTTCGGTGTGGGCTTACACCTGGACGATGACCTCATAGTGTTCCGTGGTAGGCGGCGCCGCAAAGATAGCCGAGAACTTGGCAATCTGCTCCTGCAAATAGCCGCTAGCCTCGCCCGCCTTCATATCGGCTTCCGTCTCCCACATGGTTATCGAGATACCCTTGCCCGTGTTGCGGTCTGCCAGCGAAAGAATGCCTTTGAACCCCTGCTGCTGCTTGGCGGCCGGCGCCACAGAATCCCGAACGAGGTTTATCCCTTCGTCCACCTTGGCCAGCTGCATCTGCGAAATCACTACTCTTGCGTGCATAGTTTCACCTCCTTCCGACTTACTGGGTTATCCAAACTCGCTGTCCCTCACCCCCAACTCATCCAGCCTGAGTTCTGTCCAACCGGACTCAAATTTGGTCTAGCAGCCATATATACGAACTCGGCAACATCTGCAGAGACCAATCTACGGTCAATCACTATCTTCGGTGTCAATCGAGGCGGGCCAAAGACCCGGCACGTGGGTCCCTCTGGGAGGGAACGCTTTGGAATGACTAGCTGTGAACTATTGGAGTCGTAATCTGGTTTCGTGTGCGGACAGTATACAGAAAGATTACAAGCTTGTCAAGGTGAGGTTTGCCCCTCTAATTTTGCTCATTTCAGATTATGCAATTTTTCTGTAAATGGCCATCATCCCCTATTGGCTTCAAATGCATATTCAAGGTATAATAAGGCCAAGCTCGTCGGAATATTAAGGAGGGAGCAATGCCGACCGCGGTTATCAATGGAGTGAAAATCAACTACCAACTTTCGGGCGAAGGGCCACCAATTATCCTGCTCCATGGCTTCACCGGTAGCCATCAAGACTGGGCGTTTCAAGTCCCAGTGCTATCCAAGAAATATCGAGTCGTGGCTATGGATCACCGGGGGCACGGAAAATCTGAGGCGCCTTCATCTGCTGATGACTACTCCGTAAGCATCTTTACCCACGATATTTACGGTTTGCTCCAGCATCTGGGGATAAGCAAAACCTGTGTCATGGGTCACTCGATGGGGGGATTCATGGCTTTTGAGTTCGCCTTGGAGCATCCTGAAATGGTAACCGCCTTGGTGCTGGTTGACACCTCAAGTGGTGAGTGGGAACGAGACCCAGAATACGAGCAGATCAGGGCTAAACTTAAGGAGCTGGCTCAAACTGAAGGAATGGAAGCCGCTTTTGAGTATAACGCCGCCCACAACGCTATGATGCGAGAGCGCTTTGAGCAGCACCCCGAACTGCGCGAGGTCTCGAGGCAAAGGATGCTACAAACCTCGGTCAATGGCTATATCTATGCCGGTGATGCCATTTGGAGTTGGAAGCCCGTTACCCATCGCCTGTCTGAAATCAAGGTGCCCACCCTCATCGTTGTCGGCGAGGAGGATACTCCCTTCCTCAAGGCCTCTCAAACCATGAAAGAATCGATAGCCAATGCCGAGATGGTCATTATTCCCGGGGCAACCCACAGTCCTCATGAGGAAGCGACTGACGCCTTTAACGAAGTTCTAATGAGCTTTTTGGATCGGCTGAACCTCAGCGCTTGAGAACCACGTGCTAAGGAGCAGGCCCTTTATGCTTCACATCGTGTCAACGAGATAATTCTGGAACGAGGTCAAAGATAATGGCAAAAAAAGCGTTACAAGGGGTGAGGGTCGTTGAGCTGGCTCAACTTGTAGCTGGCCCCTATTGCGCTAAGCTTCTGGCCGATCTCGGTGCTGAAGTAGTGAAAATTGAGGAGCCCCTTACTGGAGATGAAGCGCGGAGAAGGGGTCCTTTCCTGGGTGATATGCCCCACCATGAGCGCAGCGGGCTCTTTCTTTACCTCAACACCAATAAGCTGGGGATTACCCTCAATATCAAGACGAAGACGGGGCGGGAGATCTTCAAGCGACTGGTGAACTGGGCGGACATCCTGGTCGAGGACAAGCCCCCCAGGGTGATGCCGGAGCTGGGACTAGACTACGAAAACTTGAGGGCGCTCAATCCACGGCTGATAATGACCTCCATCACCCCTTTTGGCCAGACAGGACCCTATCGGGACTACAAGGCTTATCACCTCAATATCTTCCACGCCGGTGGAGAGCCAAGCATCATGCATCAAGGCTCGGCTGTCCATCGCGGCTCGGCCATCGCCGATCGAGCCCCGGTTAAAGGGCCGGGATTCATGGGAGACTACGACTGCGGGCTAAGTGCTGCCACAGCAACCCTGGCCGCCCTTTATGCCCGAGGGGCAACTGACTCAGGGCAACACATAGACGTATCCAAGCAGGAGACACTAGTATCCCTGGAGAGACTGGAAAATGTCCTCTACCCCAACCGTAAGAAGGTAGAGACCACGGCGATGATCCGTGCCAGTGCCCAAGGAAGAGGTATGGTGGGCGGGCTTATGCGGTGCAAAGATGGCTATGTTATGATGGCAGCTATGCAGGATAGCCAGTGGAGAGGGCTTGTCGAATTAATGGGCTCTCCAGAGTGGACCAAGGATGACAAGTTTAAGGACGAATTGAGCCGTGTCCTCCATTCTAGAGAGGCGACGTCTCGGGTCCAGCAGTGGGTGGCAGACAAGACTATGGAAGAGATCTTCCGCGATGGCCAGGAGAGGGGAGTACCCGTGGGCAAGGTCAACTCGCCCCAGGACGTGGTGCATTCCCCCCAGCTAAAGTCGCGAGGATTCTTCGTCGAAATCGAACACCCCGCAACAGGGAAGATCGAGTACCCCTCGGCTGCCTACAAGCTGTCCAAAACGCCGTGGTCAGTGGCTCGCCCCGCCCCACTCCTTGGCGAGCATAATGAGGAGATTTACTGTCGGCTTTTGGATTATGCCAGGCAGGACTTGGCGATAATGAGAGAAAATGGGGTGATCTAGGAAGGACACTGTAGCAATGAACAAGCCCCCTTTGGATGGGGTGAGAATCGCCGATTTTTCCTGGGCCTGGGCTGGCCCCTACGCCGCAATGTTGCTGGCAGTTATGGGAGCCGAGGTGATCAAGATCGAGAGCAATCAAAGACTGGATCACGTTCGGCTGCGGGCACTTGGCTTTGGGGTTTTTCGCGGTGCTGACCGCTCCCCGTTCTTCAACGATTTGAATCTGAACAAGCTAAGCGTAACCCTCAATCTCACCCAGCCTGAAGCGGTGGAGCTGGCAAAAAGGATAGTCCGCATCAGCGATATTGTGGTGCAGAACATGCGCCCCGGGGTTATGGACCGGCTGGGACTGGGATATGAGGAGTTGCAGAAAGTCAAGCCCGATATCATCTACCTTTCATCCTCAGCCTGCGGAGCCACAGGTCCTGAGCGAGGATACATCGGCTATGCCCCCACCTTTGCCGCTCTCGGCGGAGCCGACCACCTCACTGGCTATCCTGATGCCGCGCCGCAGCCGATGTCAGGTTCCATTGACTTGAGGAGTGCTGCAACCTCCGCCTTTGCTATACTTGCTGCCCTCTGTTACCGCCAGAGGACGGGCGAGGGACAGCATATCGACCTATCCTCTCAGGAGACAATCAGCGTCCTTCTCGGTGAGGCCATCATGGACTACACCATGAACCGCAGGAACCAAACACGCGAAGGAAATCGGGACCAGGCTATGGCTCCTCATAACTGTTATCGTTGCCGTGGCGGAAAGTGGGTCACCATTGCCATCGCCACTGAGGAGGAATGGCAGGCCTTCTGTTGCGCAATTGGAGCTCCGGACTGGACCAAGGACCCCAAGTTCTCCGATGCCTATGCTCGCCACAAGAACCAGGATGAGCTCGACAAGCGGATTGCAGAATGGACAATCAACCATACCCCTTATCAGGTGGTAAGAAACCTGCAAAAGGTCGGGGTAGCAGCGTTTCCCTCCTTTGATAGCAAGGGCCTTTATAGCGACCGTCATCTCAAAGAGCGAGGCGTGTTTACCGAGGTAGAGCATCCGGTGATGGGAAAACGGGTCGTAGTTGCTCCTCACTGGAAATTTAGCCACACCCCAGCTGTGCCCTGCCGCCCTGCACCACTGCTTGGCGGGCATAACGAGTACGTCTTCGGCGAGCTCCTCGGCATGCATCTTGAAGAGATCGCCGAGCTTGAAGCGAGAGGCGTTATTTACTAGCTGAGACATGCCCCTTTTTTAGCCTCTACCACCGCTGAATACGGAATCCAACCTTCGAATCCAAATTCACACATGGCATGTGCTGCAAAAGTGTGACCTGGGTCTTGACAAAATACTATAAATATGCTACAAATAAGCCAACATCAGTTAAAATTCTTTAAAGTGCCCTTACCCAGGGTTGCTTTAGCATCGGCGCTCCCTTCTGGTATGCAAGGGAAGGGCTTAGAAGGAGGAGGAAGTAAATGAAACTGGTGGTTATAGGCTTAGGCCAATGTGGAGGGAGGATTGCCGATGAATTTGCCCGCCTGAACAAGCGGGCAGAGTCGCACCGCAGGCTGCGGATCATCACCGGTGCTTACGCAGTGAATAGCGATGAGGCTGACCTCACGGGACTGGAGACCATACCCCCTGACTACCAGCACCGGATCCTTATGGGTGGGCGCAAGACCATCGGTCACGGCGTGGGCAAAGTTAACACGCTTGCTGCCGAAATAGCCAAGGAAAGCAGTGACAAGATCATCGATGCCCTGCGTGTGACGCCCAGGTTTTATGAGACCGACGCCTTCCTGCTAGTAGCATCAGCGGCAGGGGGAACCGGCTCTGGGGGTTTATCCGTTATCACCGAGATCCTCAAGAAAAGGTATACGGTTAAGCCGGTTTACGCTCTGGTTGTCCTGCCCTTCGAACACGAGGAACAGGACGAGGCTCAGTGCATTCCCAACGCCGCCACCTGCCTGAAGTCGGTATATTCAGTTGCCGATGCGGTATTCCTGGCCGATAACCAGAGGTATGTGCGAAGGGACGGCACCCTGATCCACAACATGAGGGAGATCAACAAGCAGATCGTGGCTCCCTTCTACAATTTACTTTGCGCCGGGGAGGAGACGAAGAAGAAGTACATCGGCGCCAGGGTGGTGGACGCTGGCGACATCATTCAAACGCTGGGGGGTTGGACCACTATAGGCTATGGCAAATTACCTCTGAGCTTGATCAGGTTTCCCTTTGAGCGAAAGCGCACTTTCAGGAAGAAAGGGGCCGAGACACACGTAGCCCTACAGGCCATGGACGAAGCTCTGTGTGAGCTGTCCGTGGACATCCGGCCAGCGGATGTAGGGAGCGCCGTTTACGTGCTCTCGGCCCCTGCTAAAGAAATGAGCATGGACGCCATCAAAGAAACAGGAGACTACCTGAAGCATCTGGCGCCCAATGCTGTAATCAGAGGTGGCGACTACCCCAGAGAACAGGGACAGTTGAGCATAACCACCGTCCTATCCCAGATCTGCGACGTGGACAGAGTGAAGGGATACTATCCCAGACTGAAGGAGCTCAACCACATCTTGGAGAGGACGCAGAAGGAGACCGCGGCTAAGATCAAGGTTCAGGAAATGACGTGGGCCGACGTGCCCGTTCTGCTGACCAAGGGCAACCGCCGTCACTAAAGGGTACGCGGGCAAAACCATAGCTGCGTCCTCTGAATTCGAGCCCAAGAAAAGGTCTACAGAAGTAATAAGGGCTTGATTGAGCCCTCCTGCTACTTATAGACTTCTATGGCTAACGCCTCTGCCTCTTCTGGGGTGTATTCGGCTATCACGTGATAGCTATGATCCCTAATCTCGGCGATGGGGGCTGGCCACACTAACATATGACCGATGCCATCTAGCTCCTCGCCCCCATATCTGAGAGGCCCAACCATGGTGTCGAAGGTCTCGGTCTCAAGCGCCTCTATGATTTTGTCCACATCATCCACCGTGCCCGCCTTCTGCAAGGCTTCGGTCATGACATAGAGTACGGTCGCGCCGTACCATGCAGCCATCGTGAAGCTGGCCTTATAGTGCTCCCTGAACTCGCGGGCGAAATCCCTCACCGCTTGGGGCTGGTCTGCTCCAAGCGGGTTTGGCTGATAGATGAGAAAGCCCTGGACGTTATCCCAACCTGCCAAGTCGCCAAATCCCGATGTCCATCCAATGAAAGCAGTTAGGCCGTCCCAGCCCATATCCTTCATCGGCGCCAATGTTAGAACACTGCCTATAACTAGGTCTGGATTTTTGCTCACCAGCTTGTTTGCCAGGTGAGAAAACTCCCACGTCTCCGGTGGGTAATAGTCTTCACTCACCACATCATAACCAAAGTGCTCCGCAGCCAAGATGGCGGCATCAGCAACTCCGTGCCCAATCTCATCATCGCTCATGGCGATGGCAACAGTTCTTACCTCGGGATAGTGTGAGGTGAGCCAGTGAAATAAGGCTGGGGTGTGGAGCACATAGGTTGGCGACGTGTGGAAGATATGGGGCTTATCAGGCCCCAAGACGTCAGGTCCAGCGCCTGCTACATCCAGCAGCACACCTGCTTCTTCACATATATACTGGGCAGTAGCTGCGGCATCTGCGCCCGCCTGATGCATTATCTTTACCTCATCCTCATATATGAACTTAGTGGCTGTCGACACCCCACCCATACCACCCCACTGGTTATCTTCGATGATGAGATTCCAGCGGTAGCTCTCCCCAGCCACTGTAAACTCGCCGATCTTCTCCGCGGCGAACTCAAATCCATATTTACCCGGCCAACCGACAATGGTTCCCATAAGGCCGGTAAGCGGCAGCCCGATGCCGAACTTTACCTCCTTTACCCCCTCAGCCTCTTCTCCCTTACACGTACAAGCGGCACCGCTGAACAGCATGAGGGACAAAACGATGATTCCCGTTACCAGGAGCCGCTTCTTCATTTGACATTCTCAAGGTGCAACCTTGCCCCGCATTTCCGAAAGAGGTCGATAGCCTTTCCTAGACAGTTAGCTGCAACTTCAACCTACCTCGACCACCCCTTCCACTAGCAGCTCGTCAAACTCCTCATCGGCCATTTGCAATATTTCCTTGCACACAAATTCGGTGTGTTCCCCGAGACAGGGGGCAGGCGATCTCGGCTCACCTGGAGTAGCCGATAACCTGAAGGGAATGCCGTCATAGGCGGTGTGGCCTGCCTCAGGGTGATCGAGGTATACATAGTAGCCTCGCGCCCTCAAATGGGGGTCATGGATCAAAATGTCCTCAGCATCCTGGACTACTCCTGCGGCCACCCCGGCGCGCTGCATCAGCATCATCACCTCCTCCGCAGACCTCTCTTTAGTCCAACTTTGCACCAAAGTGTCCAGCTCGTCCTCATTCTCCTTCCTGCCGAGAAAGGTTGCAAACTTGGGGTCTTTGGTCCAGGGAGGATTGCCAATAACATCACAAAATGCCCTCCACTGCTCATCGCTGAACACAGCGATGACGCACCAGCGGTCTTCCTTCATCTCCAGGGCGGGACCAAGGGGGGATGAATACAAGCCCTGCCTGTTCTCGCCCTTGCAGCGATAACAACCGTGAGGAGCGGCGTGCTGGATGCGGTTTCCATTGCGAGCTGGGATGCGGTTATTGACCGTGTAATCCAGAATGGCGGTCTCCAAAATCGATGCCGCAGAGGCATACTGAGCCATCACGATATGCTGCCCCTTGCCTGTCATTTGCCTGCGGCGAAGCGCCCCCACTATGGCGATTGCGAGGTGAGCGGGATTTATAATGTAATCAGTATAGTTGGTCCCAGCACCCACCGGCGGCCGATGGGAAAATCCCGTTAGGGAGCTGAGACCCCCCAGCGGGGTGATGATTGCCCCGAAGCCAGCCCGATACTTATGTGGTCCGGTTAGACCCTGCATCGGCTGGTCAACCCAGATGACATCTGGCTTCAGCTTGACGTAGTCCTCGTAGTTGAGCCCCAATCCCTCCTTTATCCTGGGGGAGAAATTCTCCACCACTACATCGCTGATCATAATCAGCCTGTGATAGACCTCCCTTGCCTTAGGGTGAGTGAGATTAAGGCCAAGGCATAATTTGCTGCTATTTTGGTTGTTGAACCACCCGCTAACGTTCAGGCTCTGCTCCTTGCCCGGGGTCTGGGGCATTGCTAGTCTTATAAGGTCGGGGCGGGCACTGTATTCCATCTTGATAACCTGCGCCCCATGGTCTGCCAGCCACTTGGTGGCAACTGGAGCAGCGGCATACCAGGAAAAGTCACAAACCCTCAGTCCTTCAAAGGGAAGCTTCTTCTGTGCCATGTTTTCCTCCTAGATAATTCCTTCCTGTTTCAGGATGGCCAGTTCCTCTCTGGTAAATCCCAGTTCCTTTTCATATATCTCGAAGTTGTGCTCTCCGATGAGAGGGGCCCTTCTGTGTATTTGCCACGGGGTCTCTGGCAACTCATATGGCGCCCCGGGATACTTAAGGGTGGCCCCCAATGCCGGGTGTTCCACATCGACAAAGTAGCCCAGGGCCGCCAGCTGTGGACTCTCCACAAGGTCCCTGGGGGTCTGCACCGGGGTGATCATGATGCGCCTTTCAGCAGCACTATCGTAGATCTCGCCCTTGGTGCGGCTCTTCAGGAATGCGGTGAAGATTTCATTGATATGGCCGAATTGCTCAAGGCGTGCCATGAGTTTTTGCGGATCTGATGCCAGCGCCATCAGTAAGCGGAAGTTGCTTACCAATCCCCATAATTCATCCCATTTCGGATCCTTGAGGTCACCAGCCATCCCCTCGCTATCCATCCAATCAACAATGACATCCCAGCCTGCCCCGGCCCCAGCTACTATAAAGGAAGAAACGTGTCCATCCTGGCATTCATAAAGCCCGATCCCGGGGATAACAGGAGGACGCGAAGCCCTGCGGCGAATCTCTCCCTTGATATCATAGGCTTGCATTGCGGTCTCCATAGCCATAGATACCGCTTCCTGCAGAGAGACATCCACCTGCTGTCCCTCTCCGGTAAGCTCTCTGACGTAAAGGGCAATCATGGTGCCCACAGTGGCTAACACCGAGGCCGAGTGGTAAGCCTGAGAGCCGTAGAGGCGGTAAGGTGGGTCCTCAAGGTAACCAGCAATATACATCAGCCCTCCCATGGCTTGAGCGATCAGGTCGGAACCTTCGAAATCGCGGTAGGGTCCTGTCTGACCAAAGGGAGTGATGGAGGTCAGGACCAGGCGCGGGTTCTGCTCCCTGAGAGCCTGGTATCCCAAACCCATCTGCTCAAGGTGGCCCGGGGGAAAGGTCTCGACCAGCACATCGGCAGTCTTCGCCAGTTTCTTCAGGACCTCCCGCCCATCAGGGGTTTCCAGGTTCAGGGTAATGCCCCTTTTGCTGGTATTGAAATGAAACCAGTAGAGACTCTTTTCGGGATCAGGCTCGTCGTGGAAGAAGGGGCCAATATTTCTCATGGGGTCGCCGCCAGGCCTCTCGATCTTGATTACGTCAGCGCCAAGGTCGGCGAGAAGCTTGGTGCAGTAAACCCCTTTCTCATCTGTCAGATCGAGCACCCTTATGTCTCCAAGTAAAGTCTCTTGTTCCTCCATCTTTCACCTCCTTTTAGCGTTTCGACAATGCCCCCGCTTGCGCGCCTTAATTCACTATTCACGTTGGAAGGCCATTCTAAAGTGAAAGTGCTACCAGTGGTGTTTCGAGCAAGCGCATACGAAAGAAATCCTTTGTGCCAATAGCATAAAGTAGGGCTCACCGGTTGTCAACGGCGTGATGGTCTTTGGCTCACCATTCAGGATAAAAGGCCTGTTCAGAGCTGGCGTAGCAATAGAAAAAGGAGGGACTAGAGCCTGGCTACGTGGCGACATCCTACCGAGCCCTCACCAGTATTAGCGGGATATTTCCGGAATAGAGCACCCTATCAGCCACGCTGCCGAACACCCACCTTCCCACCCCCGACCGACCGTGGGTGGACATGGCGATGAAATCGGCATCGATTTGTTCCGCGACCTCTATGATCCGCTCGGCGGCAGCCCCCGTTTCTATCCTGGAACTCACCACTACACCCTTTGCCTCCAGCCCCTGCTTGATGCCCGCCAGGTAAGAGCGTGCCGATTCTTCCATAGCCGCTAGCCACTCCTGCCGATAGGGGCTGTAGTCCCAGGGCTCGGCAGCAAAGGCAGGGTACTTGGGCTCCACCACCTGGAGGATGGTCACCTCTGTTTTTAACCTGACTGCCAGGTCCTCCACACAGGGCAGGGCTGCCTCGCCCACTTCTGAGCCATCCAGGGGCAGCAGGGCCTTGGTCAACATCCCTTTCTCCCGCACCGCAGGGCGAGCCTTAGCGGCTCTGATAAGGGCTACAGGTATGCAGGTTCCTCGCAGCACCTTGTCAGCCACGCTACCCACTGCCCAGCGCCTGGTGCCTGAGCGCCCATGGGTGACCATGATGATGAGACCGATGTCCTTAGTTTCAGCGTACTCAATGATCTCTTCGGCGGGATTGCCCACCACAATGACGGATTCCACCTTTATCTCCTCGCTCTCAGGGCGTCCCGCCAGCCTCCGATACTCCCGAGTTCCCTGTTCCACAGCCTCCGCCAATCGACTCATGTAAAGCTGACGCATATGGCTCGTTCGTTTCTCATCGGATTCACACACCTGTAGCAGCACGACCTCAGAGCCAAGCCCCCCCGCCAGCTCTTCGGCATAGGGCAGGGCTACCTCCGCCAACTCCGAGCCATCTACAGGGACAAGCAGCCTCTCGAACATCTTATCCTCCTATTGCATTAAGGCGCTGGAGCTACCCGGCGAACCTTCAGCACACTCTAACCAAGAAAATGGGGCTGGAAATCACCCGCAGCACCTTGTCGGCCACGCTGCCAAAAGCCCACCGGCTGAGTCCAGAACCTCCGTGAGTTGCCATGACAATGAGATTAAAAGGATTTCTATTCGCATAGTCAACGATCTCACCAGCCGGATTGCCATCTAGCACCTCTGACCGCACCCTAAGGCCAGCATCCTTAAGCCGCTTCTCTACTCCAGCAAGGTACTGCTCACTTACCCGCCTGAACTTATCCATTTCCTGCTCCACATGCTCCTCCCAGCTCAAAGGCATAGTAGGAGGATAGTCTGATGAAATGACTGGAGGTTCGCAAACCCGAAGCAGCACCACATCTACCAGCTCTGCATCTCGCTGTTTCGCCAGCGCTTCGACATGGGGAAGCACCGATTCAGCCAACTCTGAGCCATCTAGCGGGACTAGTATTGTTCTACTTGGCCATTTGTCATAAACAATCTCTTCGGGAATCCCCGCTCGAACAAGCCAAACAGGGACCTTGGATGCACGGAGGACTTTATCAGCAACGCTCCCCATGGCCCAACGCCTGATTCCAGACCGGCCATGGGTTGCGATGAGGATCAGATCGATATCATTCTCATCAGCATAACGGAGGATTTCCTCAGCGGGGCGGCCCACAGCTAGTTCACCTCGCGCTTCTAATGCCTTACCTCCTGGTTGAACGCCTGTCTTTTCCCGCACCTCTTCTGACTCACGCCTCACAATCTCACACGCTCGCTCGACGTAGACTCGACGCATAGGCGCGAATTCAGACTCCTCTGAGCTATAGACATGAAGGAAAATCAAGTCTAGGTCTAGCCTTGCAGCAAGTTCTTGTGCATAAGGAAAGACTACTTCGGCCAGCTCCGAGCCGTCCAATGGAACGAGCATCCTGTTGTACATTTTCGGATCTCGAATTGTGGGTTTGATGATACATTACATGCTGGAGAAAATCAACATACTCACCCTAAATGGCACCCAGGATAAGAAGGTAACAAACGTCCAGTTTGTGCAATACTCACGCTGTTGATTTAGACAAGAGTAAATACAGCCCCCAAAATCATATCTGAAGTTCTAACCGATGATTATGTCGTCCAAGAGTCGCTTTGGCACGTGGTGTACGCCTTCACTGTCGCGCCAGTACTTGATGTCTCCAGTAGACCCCACAGCCTCGATTACTACCGTTTCCTTGGGCTTGCCAAGAGCGAGGACAAGGAGTATCTCATAGCGGGGTGGTATCTCTAGAGCCTTGTGCAGTTCCTCTCTCTGTACTGCAGCAATAATACAGCCCCCTAAACCCTTCTCAGTCGCACCCAGAAGAATGTTTTGAGCCGCAATTCCATGGTCACAGCCAAAAGACTGGCTTATCTCTGTATCCCCGAGCATGATGATATACCCCGATGGTCTTTCCCCTTCGCTCGGACCGGGCCAGTCTTTGAGATAAGCAGCCCAAGCAAGGTGTGAAAATAACAAAGCATTCTTTTGAGGGTCACAAGAAAGGATATATTTCAGGGGTTGCATATTAGCTGCTGATGCAGAGTGTCTCGCAAGGTCAACAAGTTCTCTCAATGTCTCACGTTCTATGGCAACTTCCTGATAGAATCGCCGATAGCTCCTGTTCTTCAATATTAAGTCTCTTATCATCCTGACCTCCTCAGTATCATCTCTATCGGATCTTCTGCAACGTGGCCTTCATCAACACGGCGGTATAAGGATTCCACGTGGACATCGTAAAATAGATGGTGGTGGTAGAATCATCGCCGACGGCCAAGTCCTCAAATTGATAGGGGGCATATTCGCCTCCCCACTCATTCTCCCGTCCTGGGTCATGGATGCTGTCGCATTTTCTGGATTCCCAGTTGGCGTGCATGAAATGGCAGTAACCGTTATCATCCCAGGGGTGAAAGATAATCTGAGGCTCCGACCATGGTCCCCAGGGTTGGTCGGCCGTCCTCATGTTTATCCCCCGCCAAGCGATGCTAATGGCGCTACAATTGTAAAGCATGATCCATTTGTCAATGAAGTGGTTGTACGAAACCGAAAGCTCGCCCACGCAGGGTTGGTTAAAAAGCGGTTCGGCCTCTTCTTCTTGCGCGCTCCAAATTGGCTGACCCAAATGATCCAGACCGGCAAAGTAGCGAATGCTGGTGCGCGATTCGATTTGTTCTGCAGGTTGAAACGCCAGCCGGACGTCGCTCCTCCGGTAAGAACCGGAGCCGAACATGACCAGGCCAGTTCCCCTGTTTTGCGGGAAGCCACTCCAATCTGCCAGATCAACTTCCACGACTGAGACATTGATGAAATGCTGTGTTGAGAGGTCGTACAAATAGGTGAAGGTATGCCCATCATCATCAGAAACGGCGACCACAGAGCGCCCCATCTTATCCTTCCCGGTGCTGTCCGTGGTGTGATAGATGTACATCCGACCGCCGACGCTCGTGCCCTCCATTGGCACCTCATAGCCCTCTTGACTGATGCCCGGGATTTGCACCGGTTTATAGGTTCCAGTTTCATCGTGAATGAACACTAGCTCGATTCCATCCTCCGGTGTGGTATCGGTGGTGTAGGCGATGGCGTCACCGACGGGAGGTCCCACGGTATCGCCAAAGACCAGGTAGGTGCGGCCATTATGCTGGAATGGGGTTCCCATATCCGCGCCGAGCAAATTGTAGCGGCTCTGAGTACGGTTGATTGTCAGTTCATCACGTTCGCGGTCGTACTCACCTACGAGCTGGCAAATCTTTGTAGCGCGGTCAACCACAATAACGTCTTGTTCCGGTGGCTGTTGTTCATCTGCACTGAGATCGCCGGAATCAGCACAACCTAACACCATCACCATAGCAACGAGCAAAATCGCCAATAATTGTTTCCTCATACCTTCGCCACCAGCTACATCATAATAGACCAATAGATACGGTTAAACAAGAGCTGTGGCGGAGTGTGGCTGCTTGCGGGATGGTACTCTTTCTAGCGAGCGCAAGTTTCACATCGATGCGAAGGTGTGATAATATTGTGAGGCACAATGAGAGGAGACAGTTCTACGACTATATGGAGGGATATATATCATGTTGAGCATAGCAGAAGCCATCCAGCAGCGCCGCAGCATTCGCAGCTTTAAGGACAGCCCTGTATCCCAGGAGATGATTCTCCAGATGCTGGAGGCGGCTCGACTGGCACCATCAGCCAGCAACCTGCAGCCATGGCGCTTTGTCGTTGTAACCGACGCTGAAGAGAAGAAGAGGTTGCGCCAGCTATGCCTGGATCAAGCCTTCATTGAGGAGGCATCGGTGGTCTTCGTTGCCTGCGCCGACCTTTCCGCCTACTCCAAGAAGGTATCCCGGCAACGCTATCAGGAATTCATCGACACCGGAGTGGAGCTGTCCGGTCGTTTCACTGATTCCGAGTTTCGAAAGATTATCGACTCCATGCCTGAGCCCGACCCCAGAACTATCACTGCACCAGCCACGGCCAATACCTATATCGCCATAGAGCACCTGGTGCTTATGGCCACCGCCCTGGGATTGGGCTCCTGCTGGGTGGGAGCCCTAACGGATCACGGGGCGATCAAGACCCTTCTGGGCCTCCCGGAGAACATTTGGGTGGTGGCCCTGGTGGCTGTTGGTTACCCCAAATCCGTGCCCCCACCGCGGCCACGCCTCTCCCTGGAGAAGATACTGCTCCGTCCTGTTCCTCAAACTAGCGCCACATAGCCTCTAGCTGATCCCTGATAGTTAAGGATCAGTCGGGTCGAAGTAGCTAATCACCAATTTCGCGCGCGCCGGAGGGGTGCCCCAGTCTGAGACATAGAAGCTCTTGAACGCCTTCGTTATGGTCTCATCGATGTCCTTCAACATTACCCCGTAGTTTGCGCTGGAGCCATCGATCCAGCCCTGAACCAAGTCATCGATGCTCCAGGATATGAAACTACTCGTGGCAGCAGCAGGCACGGTGGTGGTGTCTTCTGGCGTCGGTGCGCTGGTTGGTTGAAAGTTCCAAGTGATGGTCATGTCATCCCAAACACTGGTGACTTCATAGACCCCTACATCCACAGGTTGTGCACCGCTGCTGGTATGATAGTACAAGCTAAGCTGCAGGTGTGGATGCTCCTTATAGAAGCTGGAGAGATGTAATTGAAAGAGATTAGGCCTTGAGGTCAACACAAACCCACAAGAACCGCGAAGCCCATATATGTCTAGCAAATGTCTCTGCGAGCAGAATTCGAATCAGAAGGGAACCCCGACCGGGATAATACCATCTATCTTCCAATAAAGCGGGCTCTTTGCCCGGAGTCAAAGAGGCTGATCATATCGACCGCTAAACAGCGCCTTACCTCTCAATCGGTGTCAAGGCGTCAATAACCGGCAGGTAGACGTGCGTGTAATAGAAGTCGCGCTCGCTCGCTGTGCAATGCAACAGGATAAAGTAACCAGTCCAGTCGCCTTCTGCTACAGCCAGATCAATAGACAAACCCTGCACTTCAAATTCGTAGAGCGACCAGTTAAGGTCATTGGCCTCGCGGCTGCCTACCCTTTCCGGGACTTCATCAAGGCCAAGCTGGAATGTTAACAACTGTAGCAAGTCGTCAGCTCCAATACCTGGAGCAGCCTGTTGAAAAATCGCAACCAGACCCAGCGCCGACCGCTCATACATGCCCGGTGACAGTTCCTCCCAGCCTGCGGGCGCGACCCCGCTAATACCGAGGGTTTCATCCGTAAAAGGCACCAGGGCGACCTCCGTTTCGAGGCCGAAAAAGTCCGGGCCGCTCATCGCGGCGACGCACAACCCATTCGGTTCTGAGGTTGGGTCATCCAGAAAAACCAGGGCAATGCTGAGCGGGCATTCTTCTCCACAAACACTTGCACCATGCCCGACACCCGGAAATTCGAAGTAGAAACGGTTGCTCAGGGTCTCGGCGACCACTTCACCCCAGGCCGGCGGGGTGATAGGGTCATATTGGCCTGCCAGCACCAGCGTTGGGATGTCGCTGCTGACCGGCTCGTTTTCAATAGGGTCAGCTTCCTTCGCGCCCCAGGTATCGCAGATGGCAGAGATGCCGTAGCAAAAGCCTTCTAGTTCAGGATATGCCTCGCAAGCGGCAGCGAGCTCTTCCGGAGTGCTGAAGTGTACTTCTTCTCCGCATTGCACCGAATAGTACATACCATCGCTCATAAATTCGACGTCGGCGAGGAAAGACCCCATCAATATAGCCAGGGTGTCATAGATTCCGTCACGGACATCGAACAAAATCTTGGGCAGCCAGGGGATGATCTCTGTCGAGTAGAGCGATTGAAACACGAAGCCAATCAGCCCATCGCCGTTCATCAGCACGTCATAGGTCTCGTCTGTGAGGGGTTGGGTTACTGAGAAAGTGGCGGGGGAGTCATTCAGTTCATCTACCAGTTGATAAAAGACGGTCTCCAACTCGGGGAAGGCCTGCCTACAGGTAGAATCAGCCATGCAACCGTCGAGCAAAACGTCGAGCGCACGGTCAAAGTTGACTGGTATCTCGGCGTAGAGATTGATCTGCAACGGATAGGACGAATCGAGAATGACGCTGCGAATGCCTTCAGGAAAATCACGCATCGCGGTCAGGGCCAGCCGCGTGCCGTAGGAGATACCGAACAGGTTCCACTCTTCATAACCGAGGGCAAGACGCAGATCGTTTAGGTCGGCAGCACTTTCAGCGCTATTATAGGCCGCCAAATTGACGCCTTCGCTCACCAGGCGGTCATGGCAACTGCAAATCGCCTCGTTGCTCAGCGCCACACTTTCTTCAGGGCTCAGGTCTTGATCGAGGATATTGTAAGTCAGGTCGATAATCTCCGGGCAATCGAGCGCAGGCTCTGAATAGCCAACGCCGCGTTGGTCGAATATGATCAGGTCGCGGTCTGCCAAGAAGGGATCAAAACGCTCATTGAACGTAAACGGCACTGACTCCAGCGCTTTACCGCCGGGACCGCCCTCGAGGTAGACAATCGGGTCGGGGGCCGGGTTGTCGCTGTGACTCTTAAAGATGGCGACATGGAGCCGGATGGTTGGGCCGTCGGGTTGGCTGCGGTCTTCGGGAACAGTCAAATAGCCACACTCAACGGTCTGACCAAAGGGAATCTCGAACCGACATTCTGCTGACTCGAACTCGGCCTGCTCCCCAGCTTTGCCGCAACCAGCCACAAGGCTTGCCATCAAAGCTAAAACCAATACACAAGAAATGACCAGCTTTTTCATTGTTTTTTGTCCTCTCGTTTTATCCCCGTTTCCTTGCCATACTTGGATAAAGGAAAAAGGCCCTAAGTCTTGCCCTTTACCCGTGATTTCTCCTATCAACCACTGTGGCTATGCTAAAACCCTGCTCGCTGGCTGTCAAGGTTGGTTGGGGGAGGCTGCAAGCGGTCAAGCTAGTGGTGTAGCTGAATGAGTGGGCGTGCGGTTACTACGGCGACTCCTAAGAATTGTTGGTCGATACCAAAAAATGGTTGACTTCACGACGTGGCCCGTCTCGGGGTTGTGCCAACCCTTCAAAGATGGCGCATCTGGCACAGTATATCGTGGAAGTCGGAGAAGGTGTGGTGGGTGACTGAGGCAGCGCTGAGCAATGTATGTAATTGACCAGTGGCGAATACATGGGCGGCGGCACAAGCTGCCTTAAAATCTGAGAGGCCATCCCCAATGTAGGTGACCGAGTCACTCTGCCCCTTCAGCCAGGCTAGCCATTTCTTCTTGAAACCCTCCTTGATCATGCTCCCTTCAGGATCGAGATATGAGACGACGATGCCATCTTCGCCAAAGGCTGTCCTAGCGCAGTGTAACTCCAGGTCTGAGGCGCCGATCTCATCGAGCGCCGCCTCAATATAGAAATCGAGGCCGCTGCTGACGATGACGAGCCCAACGCCAGCTGCGTGGCAACGCTCGGCGAACTCCAAAAAGCCTAGTCTGACTTCGACGTTTTGTCGGGCAAATTCCTGGAGCTTCTCCCTCGACTCTTTGATGAGGGCGTATTGCCGCATATTGCTCACCTCCACGGTCAGTTGACCGCGAAGGTAGTCGGACTCAATCTTCTGCCAGTCCCCAATGGCAAACCTTTCCCTCAGCAGAAGGCTGAGGTTGTTTGTGGTTATGGTGCCATCGAAATCACATTGGACGATCATCGTTCAAGCCTGCTTTCCGCCCTGAAATATCTGTAGCTGTAAATAAGCCTATAGAAAACCACCAGGTTGGTTAGAACGGCTATTGCCGCGAGGCAAAAATAGACCTGGCCAGCGACGCATCCCAGCATTATCAAGAAGAGCCTTATATCGCGCGAGGCGATCGAGGAAAGCCCTTTATCAAAAAGGGGGCGATGCTCAGGATCAATGCGGGCCCTGGTATAGCTGACGCAGAGGGTGCCGACAATGGCTAGAAAGCCCACCAGCCAAATTCCGGGATAGCTCTCATGGGAATGGGACCACAAGATCATTCCCAGCACTATTAGGGCATCGGCATAGCGGTCGAGCGCGGAATCCAAAAAACCGCCGAAGGCCGAGGTCATGCCCTTGAGACGGGCCAGGCTGCCATCTATCCCATCGGCGACGGAGGATAGCTGAACCAGGATGCCGCCTAGAATATTCTGGCCCATAACGAAGCTGACAAAGGACAAAACTGCAATACCCATTGCACCCCAGGTCCCCTGATTGGGGGTCAGCCTTGTCCTGGCCAGTATCCGTGCTATCGGCTCCGATAGCTTCCGATTGATGTGTTTGGAGATAAAGCCATCGTACACGGCATCCATTCTTGTCTCCTAGGCCGTGACAAAGTCCAGGTCTTCCTCGGTATCCACGTCGGCCCAGAAGCAACCACTACCATCGCAGGTGGCGAAGCGATAGCCGCTGTCCACCAGCAACCGGATCACGTCGCTGATCTCGATATCGATGCCAAGCACAGGAATGAGCTCGCCTATGGCATCCAGGAACTTCTCCGTCAGCAGAAAGACGCCGGTATCGATGGCATTCCAGTAAGCCAGCCCCTTGCCGATACGC
>DAOUOW010000034.1 GCA_030626475.1 Chloroflexota bacterium
ACCATTATGGATCGTGTCTTATTCGCCGAGGCTACGGGATATTATGATATTCCAGGAGTAGACATATTCGGTATCCAAATGCTTGGCCCCACACTCCTGGCGGCAGCAAACGAGGAACTAAAGAGGGAATTTCTCCCCAAAATTGCCTCAGCGGATATCATGTGGTGTCAGTTATGGAGCGAGCCCAATGCAGGGTCAGACCTGGCAGCTCTTACCACCACCGCCAGAAGGGAAGGCGATGTGTATGTGATAAATGGCCAGAAGAGTTGGAGCACTGGTGCTCACCGTGCTCATTGGGCCTTTGCGCTTGTGAGAACTGATCCCAATGCTGAAACTAAACATCGTGGACTGACCTTTGTAATGTTTGACATGAAAACCCCTGGAATCACCGTGAGACCTCTTCTATACATGGATAGGGGCCATTTGTATAACGAGGTCTTCTTTGACGATGTGCGTGTTCCCGTGAGGTACGTTGTCGGTGAAGAGAACAAGGGCTGGGCAATTACTCAGCTTACGGCGAGCTTCGAGAGATCTAATCTGGGAGCCATTATGGGAATGGAGCGGCGGCTACAAGAATTAGTGAGCTACTGCAACGAGACCAAGATAGATGGCGAACCTCTGGCAAGGAAGCCGCTTGTCCGTGATAAGCTTGCAGATCTTGCCTGTCAGATCGAGGCAGCCCGTACTCTTGCATACCGTATAGCAGATGCACAGAGCAAGAATGAGATGGCTATGTTCGATGCCTCGGCGGTAAAGGTGTTCGCCGGTGATCTATCAAGACGTATGGCTATGGTTGCATGTGATATACTGGGACCCTTTGCTCAGGTTAAGCGTTCGGAATGGGCACGTCTGGGAGGCATGATCGAGAAGCAGTATCACGAGTATTTCATACTGACCGTTTCTATGGGCACGAATGAGATACAGAGGAATATCATCGCCTGGTACGGTTTGGGTTTGCCCAGAATGAGATGATTATATTGTGACTAAGGGGGGAATATCATGGATATATCTTTTACTGAAGAGCAGGAAATTCTGAGAAGGGCAGCAAGCGATTTCCTGGCTAAAGAGTGCCCGAAGACCATGGTGAGGGAACTCGAGGAGGACGAAGAGAAAGGATATTCTCCAGAGATCTGGAAAAAGATGGCTGACCTGGGATGGATGGGGTTGGTCATTCCCGAGGAATATGATGGCCTGGGAATGACCTTTCAGGACCTAGCTGTCATCCTGGAGGAGATAGGAAGAAATATCCTTCCTGGGCCTTTCTTTTGCACTGTGGTTGAAGGTGCCCTCCCCATTCTTGATTTTGGAAGCGAAGAACAGAAGAGGGAATTCCTGCCGAAAATGGCCAGCGGAGAGCTGTTCTTCACAATCGCTCACCTCGAGGCCAGCGGCGTATGTGGTGCCTCTGGAATTGCTGCCAAAGCAGTAGCCAAAGGCGACAGCTTCGTAATCAATGGCACAAAGCTTTTTGTGGAGATGGCTCAGGTTGCTGACTACCTGATTTGCGTCACCCGCACTAAGGAGGGAGCTTCACCCGAGGATGGAATCACGCTTTTCATCGTGGATGCCAGGAGCCCGGGCATAAATTGCAAGGTGATGCCTACCATTGGCATGGATAAGTTATGTGAGGTGCGCTTCGAGAATGTGACCGTGCCCAAGGCAAATATGCTTGGGGAACTGGATAAAGGATGGCCCATTGTAGAGCGGGTTATGGAGAGAGGGGCTATTGCCAAGTGTGCCGAGTCCCTTGGCGGGATACAGGCATCCGTTGATATGACTATAGCATTCTCAAAGGAAAGGGTTCAATATGATAGGCCTATCGGGGCTTTCCAGGCGCTGCAGCATATAATGGCTGACATGTGGATTGCCCTTCAGACAAGCAAGTACTTAGTCTATGAGGCAGTATGGATGGAATCGGAGGGGCTTCCCTGTGCCAGAATAGCTGCAATGGCTAAGGCATATGTCAACGAGGCCTACAAGTGGGTCACTGAAAGGGCGATATCGCTACATGGCGGCATTGGCACCAGCAGGGACCATGATATAGGGCTTTACTATAGGAGGGCTAAAGCTGCGGACATCGCCTTTGGTGTTACCGACTTCCACAGAGAGGCAGTGGCCAAGGAGATAGGCCTGCTTTCCTAAAGGATACATTTTTCTCCGCATTCGTGTCGCTTTTCTCGCCTGGAGATGTCGAGCGCATCTTTATGTGCTGCCCGTCTCGAAGACGGCCAGGCCGATGTACAGCTCGCAGCTCCTCGGGGAAGGCTTTATATTCTAATTCCTCTTTAGGGCAATCTGTACCCTGACCTGACGGTTGGCCTCAATCACAAACTCCAAAAGTGCACCTCAGCACTCCAGCGGGAAAACCCAGCGCACTGACTTGTTGACCTTCTTGTAATGCGCTTCAGTGCGGATAGGGCGTCAGATGGTAGAGGGAAAGCGGGCTTCACTTTGCCATCGGCATGGGATATACTCCGTGAAAGGTTTGCTCAGTGAATGATAGCTTACCTTGGGACAAGTGATGGTAGAAGAGAAGCCGGCATATAGATGGCCCATGCTTGTCTTGCTTTTGGTGGTAAGCCTCTTTGTCAGTGGCATGGGCATGGGGGTGATGCCCCCGCTCTTTGATGAGATAAAGGAAGAACTGGGCCTGACGCATACCCAAATAGGAGTCATTTGGGGTGCAGCTGCCCTAGGGGGATTGCTAACTACGCTCATAGGGGGCACCCTGGGTGATCGCCTCGGCGTAAAAAGGGTAGTAGGTGCAGGGATTGTTTTCTCAGCTATAGCCTGTGCCCTGCGAGCTATTCTCCCCGGCTTCTGGGGGCTCTCTGCAGCGATGCTGCTTTTTGGCATGGCTGTGGGTTTCATTTTTCCCAATATATCAAAGACCGTGGGCATGTGGTTCGGGCCAAGGGAGCTGGGCAGGGCACTGGGGCTAATAATGGTCGGGGGCGCTTTGGGGACAGCTATTGCCCTGATAGTAGGTGCCCCTCTCTCCTCGCTCCTTGGCGGTTGGAAGCCCGTGATGTGGCTAACTGCTGCCATCTCCGTCGGTATCCTCATGCTGTGGATTGCATTGGCCAGAGAGCGACCGGTTGCGCAAGTTAAGGCTGACCCTACGGCGCGTGGGCTGTCGGCCAGGGAAGGATTGAGGAGGGTGTTAGGGGTTAGGGACCTTTGGCTTATATGTCTGATGCAATTATGCGTAACCGGTGCTGTAACAGCTTTCTTGGGCTTGTTCCCTGAGACCTTGGAAGATAGAGGGGTGGGCTCTGGTGGCTTCTATGCTGCCATCGGCGCTTTCACTGCTATGGTGTTCAGTGTTATCGGCCCCTATTTCTCCGATAGAGTTGGCCGGAGGAAGCCCTTCATCTGGCCCTTTTTGCTCATAGATGTCGTTGTTGTGACTTTTTTGGGCGTCTTTACCGGTGCGCCGTTGGTGATTGTGATTATTTTGAGTGCTGTTGGAATAGGGACAGCTTTGCCCATGTTCGGCGCGCTAGTCATAGAGAATGAACGCATCGGTCCGCTTCTTGCCGGTTCTGCGATTGGGCTCCTCGGAACGGTAGCCCGCATTGGCAGCATTGTGGTACCTATCACAATGGGGGCCATTATCGATGCCACCGGTGAGTATTGGGTCGGTTTCCTCTTGCTTGCTATGCTGTATGCTGTCGCCGCAGCGCTGGGGACAGCACTAAAGGAAACAGGATTGGGAGCCAGGCAGGCAGCGGAGGCAGGCTAGATGTTTTGCCTCAGCCTCCCTGCCAACATTGAACATTCGGGCGCTTTACGCAGGCTTAGCTCAGCAGTGTTGCGCTCCACAGCTTGACAAAGAGAGAACCCCGATGTATTATCCTCACACACCAAACCCGATTACGGCTTTCCTGTAATAGCTGCCATCCGATCATTTCAAACCGTTCCCTCAAAGAGGGACCTCGTTAGTCGGGCGAAAAGACCGGCTCCATATGCTATCACAGATATCTGTCGCCTGCGTGCTGGCAATGCATTTCTAGCAGGAAATGGTCGGAAGGGGGCACAGAGGACCCGAGGTAAGAATCTCTAAGATGGGAGGTCGAAGATGGCGTATTATGTGATGCTCTCAACGCTCACCGATGAGGGCAGGGGGACAGTCAAACAAAACCCGGGGCGGATCAAGGAAGTCAACAAAGAAGTGGAAGCCATGGGGGCTAAGATAGTGGCGCAGTATGCCCTTCTCGGCCCCTACGATTTCTGTAACATCCTAGAGGCCCCGGACAACGAGACCATCTGCCGGGTGGCAATAGAACTCGGCGCCCGAGGGACACTGCAAACCCTCACCATGGCCGCCATGACCCTGGATGATTTTATCGCTAGCTTGAAGAGATAACCCCCGTGGTCCTCTGTGCCCTGTTTTACTCTAGCCTTGCACTGTGCAGAAGGCGTTGTTAACAGACAAGCCCTCGGCCAAATCTCCGAAGAAATACCGGGATACCCTCAAACCACCACCCTGATCCCTTCATCCCCCGCAGCGTCCTGTGTCCACCGCGATGGCGATTTTCGGCTCGAGCTATTAAATCATGCTGACCGCATCTTTGGGTCAGTGGCTTCACAAAAGGTGGCTTTCAGGCTAGAATAGGGCAGGTTGCCGACCTTGTTCCATGCAGGAAATCATTCTAAAGGAGGAGATTTGATCAGGACGGAGCTCTGCGAAATGCTGGGGATAGAGCACCCCATAATCCAGGCTGGGATGGGACCCTATAGCACCAATAGCCTAGCTGCGGCGGCAGCAAATGCCGGGGCACTGGGGCTCATTAGTACCAGTGGCCTTATTCTGGGAGCGACGCAGGCACAGGAAGCGCTTACCGGCGAGGAGACAGGGACCCCATATGAGCTGTTAAAGCGACTTCTCTATCGCATTAAGGAAGATACCAAGGATTCAAAGGGGATTTTTGGGATAAATTGCATGGTATCTGCCGAGTTCACCGCGCAGGCAAGGGACATAATTCAAGCGGTAATCGATGTCAGGAATGAAGACGCGGAGATGAGAGAAAGGCTGAAGGTGATAGTTACCTCGGCAGGGGACCCTCTACCCTGGACAGAAACCATAAAACCATCGGGGGTCAAGTGGTTTCACGTCGTCCCCTCTGTCCGCCATGCCAAAAGGTGCGAGCGGGCAGGGGTAGATGTGATAATTGCTTCCGGGCATGAGGGTGGAATGCATGTTGCCTGGGAGCCAGTTCATACTATGGTTCTCCTTCCCGCAGTTGTCAACGCGGTGAGCACTCCTGTTGTTGGCGCAGGTGGCTTCTGCGATGGGGCCACACTTGCTGCCGCCTTAGCCTTGGGTGCGGTAGGGGTTCAGATGGGAACCAGATTCCTGGCTACTAAGGAGAGCGATTTTATGCAGATGTGGAAGGAGCAGATCTTGAAAAGTGGTGAGAGAGATACTACAGTGGCCAGGGGGATTGTGGGGCCAGGGAGATATCTGAAGAATGAAGCTTCACTGGAGCTTACAGAAATTACCGTAAAAAAAGCCCCCGGTTTATTCCTCGGTCAGCCCGATGATCTCATGACCGTCGCCCCTGAGGTGATGAAGAAAGAGCTGGAAGGATTCGCCGCCACATTTGCTGGCGATGAGAAGAAGGCACTTTGGGCTGGTGGGGAGGTGGCGGGCAGGATTGATGATCTGCCCACGGTGAAGGAGCTTATCGACAAAGTGGTCACGGAGGCTGAGGAGATCATCCGAAGCCTACCCCGTAAGATTGGAGGTAGAAAATGAAGCAGTTGAGAGAAGCTGTCGTCGTCGAGGCGGTGCGCACCCCCACCGGCAGGTCGGGGTGGAAGGGGATGGAGAAGAAGGGGGCCTTCTGCGATGTTTCAGCCCAGCATCTCCTCGCCACAGCCCTGGAGGGGTTGGTAGAGCGGGTGAAAGCAAAGTGCCCCCGTTTCGATCCCGTGGAGATCGAGGATTGTGCTGTGGGGTGCATGAGCCAGATCGGGGAGCAGGGGCTGAATGTCGGCAGGATGGCTGTTATTGCCGCCGGGCTTCCCGACGAGGTTTGTGGCTGGACTATCAACCGCTACTGCAATGCTGGGCTTCAGTCGATCAACTCTCAGGCACAGGCAATCATGACCGACTGTGGCGACATCATGATCGCCGCCGGGGTGGAGCATATGTCCCATTACCCTATGATCTCCGACCTTGATGCGGCGCTAAAGAGTGGCTACTCGGTTTCCTTTCACCCCGCTGTAGGGAAAAAGGGGATGGTGCTGATGGGCGTTGCCGCCGAGATGGTTGGCGAAAAATACAAGCAGCCCCGGGAGGACATGGATCGGCTCGGCCTGTGGAGCCAGCAGAAGGCGGTGAAGGCGCTCAGGGATGAGGAGTGGTATAAGAAGAGGATCGTGCCGGTCAAGGTTGAGAAGAAGGACGAGTCCCCGGTGATAGTGGACAAGGATGAGCCGCCGCGGGCCATCACCGTGGACGATCCCGAGGCTGCCTATGAAAGGATGAGGCAGCTCGAGCCCAGGTTTAAGGAGGGGGGCAATGTTACCGCCGGAAACTCCTCCGGCATCGTCGATGGGGCGGCGGCCACGATGCTGATGTCAAGGGAGAAGGCGGAGGAGCTGGGTCTTGAGCCGCTGGTGACCATAAGGTCGATGGCAGTGGCCGGCGATGACCCCATTATCATGCTCCTGGCACCCATCCCGGCGATGAAAAAGGCGCTGGCGCGCGCCGGGCTCACCATGGATGACATAGAGGTGTGGGAGCCCAACGAGGCGTTCGCCTCCCCGGTGCTGGCCTTCTGCAACGAGTTTGGAGTCGCCTATGACGACCCGAGGATAAATCCCACCGGCGGGGCGATAGCCATCGGGCACCCCATTGGCTGCACCGGGGTACTTTATTTCACCGAAATGGTTCATTGGATGGTGCGCCACAACCTGAGGTACGGGCTGCAGACGCTTTGCGGAGGTGGTGGGGTGGGGATTGCAACAGTAGTGGAGAGGGAGACATAGGGCATATCTAAATCGGCCTTAACAAAAAGGGGCATCCTCAAGATAGCTGCGAGGGTGCCCTTTCATTTTCAATTTACTTGCCCTGGAAATGGGGCTCTCTTTTTTCCATGAAGGCTAGGGCGCCTTCCTTGGCGTCCTCAGTTCGGCTCAGATTGGTTATCACCTGGCGAGCGTATTCGTAGCCTTCCATGCCTCTATTTACGGCCTCCTTGATGGCCCTTATCGATAGCGGGGGCATCTTCTTGATCTCATTGGCCAGCTCCATGGCAGCATCCATGAGCTTCTCTTGAGGCACAACCTTGGTTACTAGGCCCCATTGATAGGCTTCCTCAGCGCTCAGGTACTTGTTGGTCATCAAAAGCTCTTTGGCACGGAAGCGCCCCACTTCCGATGGAAGTCGAATGATGCCGTAGGGGCAGAGAATCCCCAGCCTGGTTGCTGGCCAGGCAAGTCTTGCTTTCTCCGAAGCTATGTTGAGGTCGAATGCCAGCAGCCATTGAGAGCCGTCACCAACAGCAACGCCGTTTATTGCCCCGATGATAGGCTTCTCAAACTCGTAGATCCGCTTTACACTGCCAATCGCCCGTGCCCCCTGTTTTCTCGACTCTCTGTCATCCTTGCCAAATTCACTGATATCGGCACCAGCACAGAAGGCCCGACCAGCACCGGTAACGATTACTACTCTAACCTCGTCATCTACCTCTAAATCGTCAAGCAGGTGTAAGAGCTCTGATCTCATCTCGAGGTTAACCGCATTTAATTTTTCCGGTCGGTTTAACGTTATGAGGGCCACCTGATCCTTCTTTTCCACTAGCAAAGTCCTATATTCCATAACAAACGACCTCCCTGAACTGGGTATCACCCGCATCTTGATTTGTGAATCATAAAACCTTCGCCGGGCTATACACCCCGAATACCTCGCGGAACACGTCACAGATCTCGCCCAGCGTGGCATAGGCACGTACCGCCTCTATGATATCGGGCATGAGATTCTGCGTTCCCTGGGCAGCACGGCGAAGTTGCCTGAGCCGCTGCGCCACATCCCGGCGAGCTCGCTGGCGGCGCACCCGATCTAGGCGCTCAAGATGCCTTCTTTCCCCCTCCTTGTCCATCTCCAGGATGGGGATGGTCAGAGGTTCATCGATAACGTAATCGTTGACCCCGACCACGATGTGCTCTTTGTGCTCGATCTCTCGCTGATAGCGATAGGCGGCCTCGGCGATTTCACGCTGGCAGAAGCCCTTCTCTATAGCGGGGATGACGCCCCCCAGGGAATCTATCTTTCGGAAGTAATCGTAGCAAGCATCCTCCATCTTATTGGTCAGGGCCTCTATTGTGAAGCTGCCCCCCAGCGGATCAACGATGCTCGCCACCCCGCTCTCATGCGCAATGATTTGCTGCGTCCTGAGAGCGATGAGAACCGCCTTATCCGAGGGCAAAGCCCAAGCCTCATCCAGAGCATTGGTATGTAGCGACTGGGTGCCGCCTAATACTGCGGCCAGGGCTTGAAGGGCGACACGTACGCTGTTGTTCTCCGGTTGTTGCGCAGTCAGGGTACAGCCCGCGGTTTGGGTGTGAAAACGAAGCCACAGAGAGCGCTCATTCTTGGGGTCATACCTGTTTCTCATCTCCTGGGCCCAGATGCGCCGGGCGGCACGGAACTTGGCAATCTCTTCGAAAAAGTCATTGTGCACGTTGAAGAAGAAGCTCAGCCTGGGAGCGAAATCATCCACCTTCAACCCTCGTTCTACGCCTGCCTCTACATAGGTCAAGCCGTCGGCCAAGGTGAAGGCCAGTTCCTGAGCGGCGGTGGCCCCCGCCTCGCGGATATGATAGCCGCTGATGCTGATAGTATTCCACCGAGGGAGGTGCTTGGTGCCGAACTCAAAGGTGTCTACGATGAGGCGCATAGAAGGCTGGGGAGGGAAGAGGTATTCGTTCTGGGCGATGTATTCCTTGAGGATATCATTCTGAATTGTCCCTCCCAGCCTCTCCATCGGGATGCCGCGCTTCTCAGCGGCAACGATGTACATGGCCCAGATCACGGCCGCCGGGCCATTGATGGTCATCGATGTGGTCACCTGGTCCAGGGGAATGCCATCGAAAAGCACCTCCATATCGGCAAGGGAGGAGATTGCCACACCGCACTTGCCAAACTCCCCTCTTGCCTCAGGGGCATCGGGGTCGTAGCCCATGAGGGTAGGCATATCAAAGGCAACGCTTAGTCCCGTTTCGCCATGTTTGAGGAGATACTTAAAGCGTTGGTTGGTCTCTTCAGCAGTGCCGAAACCAGAGAACATGCGCATCGTCCACAGCCGCCCTCTATGCCCCGTAGGATGAATACCGCGAACGAAGGGATATTCCCCGGGAAAGCCCACGTCCGCTAAATAGTCTATCTCAGCAATGTCTCCCGGTGTATACAGCCTCTTAATGGGTATTCCGGAGGTGGTGATGAAGCGGTCTTGTCTTTCCTCCGATTGAGATGCCTTCCTCGCCCACTCCATCTCGCGTCCCCTTATTTGCTCCAACTTGTGCTGGTCAAACATGGCGTACCCCTCGGAAATCGATTTCCCCTCTCGCCTTGGCTCGGCATGAAGCCTTTCCACTCTTGAGGCAATGGTAGAGGCCTGCCCTCCAGTTGTCAAGCTAACTGGGGTTCAGATTGTGCCTAGATAAGTATGGGAAGCTCAGTAACTGAGCATTATGACGTAAAGTGCAACTGGTAGGCCGGCATAGAGGGTTGCCTGCGGAGCTCATGGTGCCCAGACCATGGCGAAACGCAAGCGAAGCTTTGCTCCGGTTGAACAAAAGGCAATTTTGTTGGCCGACACTCCGTCAACTTGTGTGGCGGCTTTGCAAGGGAGGCGACAACTAGAGTATTATTGATTAAAAACTGGATATCTTCCATGAAAGAAAGTCTGCTAACAATCGAAGACGTTGAGCCCGGCATTCAAAAGGTAACCCTGGATGTCGACGCTCTCTGGTTAGATGAAAAACAGAGGGAACAATTTGAAAAGAAGTTTCTTAAGTTTTTGGACTCGGACTGTGTTCATTCGAGGATTTTTAGCCGGAGAAACAATGCAGTTATTTACCTGACAGAGAATATTATCCCAAAGAAGGAGGACGAACGACCTCCGCTTCTGCTCCTTTTTGGCAATCCTGCTTCACATTCTGTGGCATCAGGAATGTTTTTCTCTTTTGAAGGAAATGAACGAGAGCATCGTTTCTGGAAAATCCTAAGCAAAGCCCATATCCTTTCGTTTTCATCTCTTTCTAGGGGCGACTCGCCAAAGAGCCTGAACGAACTCAATAAGTTAAGAAAGACAGAGCTATTAGAGCTGAGCTACGACTCTCCTTTTCGGATTGGCTTGGCCGTCTTTTACACGATGCCGAGTCCTGCAAGCCTCTATCCATGGGCAGGAATAGGCGGTCGTAATAGACTTTTTGGGAAGGAGGCTCTTGCCAGAATAGGTAAGCATGAGAAAAAGCGCATAGACAGAATCATTGGGGACTTCGTCTCTCCCAATGGCGCCGTTATTGCCTTCCAAAAAGAGGCATATCTAGCGATCAAATCGTCAGAAACTCCTGGCTATACACTTGCTAAAGCGAAGGCGGCGCATTTAATCGGGAATTGCCAATGTGATTCTGACATCAGGCTCTTCTGCCTTCCACCGACTCGGCTATTACGGGGATACCTCGACCTGCTGCAGGACTTTCGT
>DAOUOW010000032.1 GCA_030626475.1 Chloroflexota bacterium
ATATCTCTTGGCTTCGGGTATAGAGATTTCCCCGAAGTGGAAGATGGTAGCGGCCAACACCGCCGCCGCTTTCCCAATTGTTACCGCTTGATAAAGGTGGTTATGAAATGAAGAGCGATTGCGAAAAAGTGGCGGCAATAGTCATTAAATATGGTGGCAACCACGACAGTCTTATCTCAATACTTCAGGACATACAATCCGAATACCATTTTCTGCCGGAAGATGCTTTGAGAGCAGTAGCGAGTCAGTTGGATCTTCCACTGATACAGGTCTATGGTGTGGCCACCTTCTTCAAGGCATTCAGTTTGAAGCAGCGCGGTGAGCACATGGTCAGCGTTTGTCTCGGTACTGCTTGCCATGTGCGACGTGCCCCTGCTGTGCTCGACGAAGTGAAAAGACAACTTGGCATTGAGCCGGGTGAGACAACCGAAGATATGCGGTTTTCACTGGAGACCGTTAACTGTCTCGGAGCATGTGCTCTAGGGCCTATCTTGGTTGTAGATGGCAAGTACCATGGACAGATGAGCCCGGGAAAGATCAAGAAAGCCCTTAGAAAAGGAAAAAGGAACCCGGAAGGATAGGAAGTATGAAGCAGTTAAGGGCTGCAGTTGAACTTGAAGAATTGCGGGCCAGGATACTGAGCCAGCGCAAGCCGGAAAAGTCCTGTATCTCAATCTGTGGCGGCACCGGCTGTCATGCATATAGGTGCGAGGATGTTGCCAAAGCATTCAAGAACGAGATAAAGCGACAAGGGTTAAGCAAGCAGGTCGATTTGAAAGTGACGGGCTGCCACGGTTTCTGCGAGCGTGGTCCGTTGGTTGTAATTTATCCTAAAAAGATATTCTACCAGCGGGTTACTCCAAACGATGCTCCTGAAATAATCTCAGAGACAGTTCTAAAGGGCAACATTATTGATAGACTCCTTTATGCTGACCCAGTGAGCGGAAAGAAGGTGCATTTCGAAAGTGATGTTCCCTTTTATAAAGGGCAGCAGAGGTTTGTCTTTGGCAGTAATGGTCTCATTGATCCTACAAACATAGAGGACTACCTTGCTGTGGGTGGTTACTCTGCTTTATCTAAGGTGCTCTTCGAAATGCAACCCGTGGGGGTGATTGAAGAGATCAGAAAGTCCGGGCTGCGCGGGCGTGGAGGTGGCGGGTTCCCCACGGCCGCAAAGTGGGAGTCATGCCGTAATGCACCATCCATTGATGACATACGCTATGTCATCTGTAATGCTGACGAAGGTGACCCTGGCGCTTATATGGATAGGAGCCTCCTCGAAGGGAATCCTCACAGTGTTATAGAAGGGATGATAATTGGCGCATATGCAATAGGCTCACATCATGGATACGTCTATGTTCGGCATGAATACCCCCTTGCTGTGACAAACCTGAGCATGGCTTTGGAGCAAGCTAGAGCATACGGTCTTCTTGGGGAGGGCATCCTCGGTTCTGGCTTCGATTTTGATATCAAGATTTCACGGGGTGGGGGTGCCTTCATTTGCGGCGAATCGACTGCACTCATGGCCTCCCTGGAGGGCAAGATAGGCGAGCCACGGCCCAAGCACATTCACACTGTGGTGAGCGGACTTAACGGCAAACCCTCCAACCTCAATAATGTCGAAACCTGGGCAAATGTACCACTCATAATCAACAGAGGTGCTAACTGGTACTCGCAAATCGGTACTGAGGGGAGCAAGGGCACCAAGATATTCTCTCTGGTAGGCAAGATAAACAACACGGGACTCATTGAAGTGCCAATGGGCATCACGCTCAGGGAGATAATTTACGACATCGGTGGTGGAGTCCCCAATGGCAAGAGCTTCAAAGCTGTTCAGACAGGGGGTCCGTCAGGCGGTTGTATTCCTGAGAGCCTGACTGACTTGCCCGTTGATTTCGATAGGCTTACCGAGGCGGGATCAATGATGGGCTCAGGTGGAATGATAGTCATGGATGAGGACACCTGCATGGTGGATATAGCAAGATATTTCATCAAATTCCTGACCGAAGAATCCTGCGGTAAATGCGTGCCCTGCCGTGAGGGACTGGATAGGATGCTCGATATTCTCACCGATATAACGGAAGGAAAAGGCAAGGAAGAAGATATCGAACTTCTGGAGGAACTTGGCGATGTCATAAAGGAGGCCTCTCTTTGTGCTCTGGGGGGCACAGCTCCTAACCCTGTTCTGTCAACGATCAGATATTTTCGTGATGAATATGAGGCTCATATAAGACAGAAACGCTGCCCGGCAGGCGTCTGCAAGGCACTTATTACCTTCACCGTAGATGAGGAGAAATGCAACGGCTGCAGAGTGTGCGCCAGAGAATGCCCTGAGGGGGCAATATCAGGAGAGAAGAAAGAGCCGCACACGATTGATCAGGAAAAGTGTATCAAGTGCGGGCTTTGCCGCGACAGCTGCAAATTCGAGGCAATCATAGTGTCCTAAAGGGAGGAAGCATGGTTGAACTAACTATTGATGGGGTAAGAACGATAGCGCTGGAGGGGACTACAGTTCTTGAAGCAGCAACAGAAATGGGTATCATCATCCCAACTCTCTGCTATCATCCCGCTCTCAGTCCTTATGGTGCCTGCCGTGTCTGCATAGTTGAGGTAGTTAAAGGCAATCGCTCATCGCTGGAGGCGTCCTGTACCCTACCAGTGGAGGACGGACAAGTGATCCTTACCAACTCAGAAAAGGTGAGGAAAACGCGCGAGCTGATCGTCGAACTGTTGCTCGCTTCCTGTCCGAACTCTAAAACGCTGCAGGACATGGCGGCAAATATGGGTATCAACAAGGTTCGTTTCAAGATAAAAGACAGGGGCTGCATTCTCTGCGGGCTTTGCGTGCGCTACTGCAAAGAGCAGATGAAATCTGGCGGCATTGGATTCATTGGCCGCGGCACGTCACGGAGGGTAGCAACCGCTTTTGATGTCACTCCGGAAGAGTGTCGCAACTGCGGTGGTTGTGAGTGGATATGCCCGGTTTGCGAACGAGCCTGCACCGCGGGCAACCTCATAGATGGCGTTTGCGGAGGATGCCAGAACCTCATACCTGTGGAGACCTGCCCTGTGTGCACAGGATGTTCAGAGAGTGTTGGCCCGCAGGGCCATAAGGTTTACTAGTAATGGAGCTGCAATCAAGAAATAGAGCAACCAAGAGATTAAAAGGAGGTCAGACATGCCGCTCACAAGGTATAACGCAACAGCTTCTACATTGACTAAGAACAGGACAGGCGGCGACTGGTGCCCGATAAGTGGAATGTGTGTCACTTGTGTGGAGGGCTGTATCGGTATGTGCGAAATTGGTAAGAGCGCGTACCGCGGTCACGAGGTTATCTACCCACAACCATTCGGCATCATTACCACTGCGTCACAAAAAGACTACCCCGTTGACTTGTCCCATTTCAACATAATGGGAACAACAGTTGGTGCCGTCGGTATAGAAGAAGACTCGGACAAGGCTATCTTTCCCAATGTCAATCTTGAGACAAGGCTAGGTTACGACAAGGGAATCAAGTTGCGCCTGCCAATCGTCATTTCTGCTCTGGGTTCTACGAATGTCGCCACGCAAAACTGGGAAGGTTTAGCCATCGGTGCAGCACTGACAGGCATACCACTTACCATCGGCGAGAATGTGTGCGGAATGGATGTCGACTCAAAGATAGAGAAGGGAAGGGTGGTTCGTTCACCTGACCTTGAGCGGCGTGTAAAACTTTATCGGGAATGGCAGCGTGATGGTTACGGTGCTATTGTAGTGCAGGCAAATGTTGAGGATAGCCGTCTTGGTGTACAGGAGTATGCCATAGAGAAACTCGGGGTTGAGGTGGTGGAGCTGAAATGGGGACAGGGTGCAAAGGACATAGGCGGTGAGGTCAAAATCAAGAGCCTTGAGAAAGCACAGCTTCTTAAGAGACGAGGCTATATTGTTCTTCCTGATCCGCTTGACCCTGCTACTATCGAGGAGTTCGAGGATGGCGTCTTTACTGAATTCGAGAGGCATTCACGCGTTGGCATGGTTACTGAAGAGAGCTTCCTTGAGACTGTCAGTAAGTTGCGCGAAGCTGGCGCAAAGTACATATCGCTGAAGACCGGCGCCTACAGGCCTGCGGACCTCGCTCGTGCAGTCAAGTTTTCCTCCAGGGCAAAAGTCGACTATCTCACCGTGGATGCTGCAGGTGGTGGTACTGGTATGAGCCCGTGGCGTATGATGAACGAGTGGGGCGTGCCTGGTATTGAACTATGGACGATGACATATAAATGCTGCAGTCGTCTATCTGAGAAAGGCGAATACGTGCCCGACATTGTGCTTGGTAGTGGATTTGTTTTGGAAGACCAGCTATTTAAGGGCTTGGCGCTATGTGCTCCCTATGCGAAGGCAATAGGCATGGCCAGAGCGCCTCTCGCTGCGGCTATGGTTGGTAAGACTATCGGTAGAGCGATAGATAGCGGGGAACTACCTGTTTATCTGAAGCGATTTGGTGCTACGAGGGAATCTATCTTTGTTACTGCTGAGGGGCTAAAAAGAGAGTATGGCAAAGATTATGAGAAGATTCCGACTTCGGCTATTGGGCTCTACACCTATTACGAGCGGCTTGCCCAGGGTCTGCGCCAGCTAATGGCCGGCAGTCGCAAGTTTGCTCCCAAGTTCATTGACCGGGGCGATATCATCGCCCTCACACGAGAGGCGGCGGATGTCTCGGGTATCCCCTATGTGATGGAAGCGGATATGGAAGAGGTTGAGAGGATTTTAGGATAAATGAGGCGAGATGCTAAAGTCGATATGCGCCAAATATTGCCCTGCACCCTTTTGCCTGACTGTCTATCCTGCTGGTGCCATCATCATTGCAGTCAAGGGCAAGGGTGAAAATATTTGCCTTGACACGGATAAACGCAATCGATGTGGAATTTGCCGAGTAGCGTGCATCACCTGGAGCCGGGATAAATCCCTTGAAAGAAAACTGCCCTGGCTTTCCGCCAGAACGGGTTAGATTCAAGTTAAACACAGCGGTTGTTACCGCTTCTGCCTGCGGCGACGTCTGCTTGTCGTTATCAGCCCTTTTCTTTCCTGCCGGATTTGCCTGGCTTACGCCTCTTTATCGCAGCCTCCGCTTTGGACTTCTTGCCCAGCCCCTTCATCCGGAACCAAGAAGGTGTGCGATAACCTTTCACCATGATCCCTCAATCTGCCTCTGTCTCATGGGCATACCATCTTGATCCTGTTGACTGTGCATCCCCTGCCCTTCTCTACCTTTACCTTGCCTGAACCACATAACGGGCAGGAGAGGGAGGGGAGGACGAGATGATAGACGGGGTCATCTTTCATTTCCAGGGTTCCTTTATAATCGCATTCGGGACATGAAATCTCCGGCTTTGTTAGCTTTATGTCAAGTTTCGCCCCGTGAGCGATAGTTTCCTCAAACTTTATTTCCAGCCAAAACTTGACCTGCTCAGGATTAAGAAAGGAGAGCCCGCCGATCTCGATTTGGACGCCCAATACCTTCTTTGCCTCCCTCTTTGTCGCCTCCTCCAAAACGACATCGGCTATCGCCTCTGACGTGGCAAGTTCATGCATCTTAAAGCCTCAGCGCCTCAATTAGCTCATCTATCCCTTCCCCGGTGCGGAAGTTGGTCATCGCAACCTTCAGCTCTGGCTTTATGACCAGAAGCTGCTGCTCCAGTTGTTCAACCTTGACCCCCATGGCTTGAGAGAGGTCTATCTTGTTAATCGCCACCGCATCGGCATCGATGAAGATAAAGGGGTGCTTCACCACCATATAAGGGCCTTCGGTAACCGAGATCACCACGACTCTATAGTGTGAGCCCAGGGGGAAATCAGCGGGGCAGATCAGATTGCCCACGTTTTCAATGAAAAGGAGGTCGGTCCCCTCCAAATTCAGCTCCGAGATCGCTTTTCTCACCAGATTGGCATCGAGGTGGCATTCTCTTCCCGTGTTTACCTCGATAACGTTCGCCCCCGCGGAGCTTATCCTCTCCGCATCTATGGTGGTGGTCAAGTCACCAGCGATGACCGCTATTTTATGCCTGCCACTTAAGCGAGTTGCCAGTTGCATGATTAAGGAGGTCTTACCTGAGCCTATGGAGCCCATAACATCTATGGCGCGTATATTATATTGGTCGAGGAGCTTTCTATTTTTTTCCGCCAGCTCCCTGTTTCTCCTCAGGAGGTCTTCATCGAGCTCGATATCCAGAATCTCGCCTTCATCAGGCTCCACAACTTTCATCATTCTCTCCTTTCGGCACTTCCTATAGTATAGGTAAAGGCTTCAGCGGTCAAGGAGATGGAGGCCAGTGTCATTTATTCGTTGACAAGTAAACTGACGGGTTGGTAACTTGACCTTGTGTCTTAAATCCACGGTCTGCTCTTGCGGTGGGGGATGGAGAGGGAGATCATATTTGAAAGCTCAGACTGGCACTGCGACCCCGATGGTCTCATCGATGAAGCCAAGGAGTTCATTAGAAGAGGCAAGGAGGCCGGGGGCACAATTCTTGGCTGCGGGGACCTGCTCAACCTACTCCCCATAGGGAGAGAAAAATTCAATGGGGCGATGGTGGTGAACGAGCTGGTTCAAGCCCTCGATGGTTACCCATTCTATTATATCAGCGGCAATCATGACCCTTACCCCTGGGTGGTGGAGCTTTTTCGAGATGCCCCCAATATCAAGGTGGTGAAGAGGCTTGAGAGCCAGCTTGGGAGGAGAACCTATCTCTTCACCCATGGCCATCAGTGGGCCATAGACTGGGCGCTTCTGCGCCACTTTGCCCCCCGCTTCGTTGAGTTCATGGTGGATCACTTTCCCAGGCTCTGGTACCGCTTCTGCAAGCGGGTGGGCTGGATGGCAAGCGAGGCCAAGCACAAGGCAAGTACAGGCCACAGGGAGCGTCAGAAGTATAATGACCTCACCGGCATCATATGGCGCAATGGCGTCAGGTTTGCGCAGCACCACGGCTGCTGTGTTATCTTGGGTCACACCCACACCTCAGGCGAGTTCAGGAGGTTCGCTGGCGGAGACACAGGGATAGTCGCGGTAATGGTCGACGGCGGTGACCTGCGGGATGGAACCTATGTGGTTGTGGACCAAGATGCGCATCTGGTGTATTTGTGAACGGGATCAAATGGTGATCAACCGATATTCCAGGCTCCCCAAGCCGAGCCTCTCTCCCGCTCTGAGCTGGACCAAGCTATCGGTACCATGCATTCTGCCCAGCAAATCGGGTGGGCTGGCAGGAGCAGGGCTGACAACAATTGGCGCTCGGTCGATCAAGTCCAGGGAGGCCTTATCAATGGCTATCGGGTCCAGCGAGGCGAGGATGCCCACATCTTGTATTATCGGTAGCCCTGCCGGGGAAGCGCAATCACAGTGGGGGGTGACATCCTGAACGAAGTTTATGAATCCCACCCTACCGCTGAAGTTCTTCAGCACCGCCCACGCGGCATGAGCGAGGCACACCTGAAGCTTCTCCTTTGACCCTTCTGGCCAGCATAGGGCCTCCTTGGGGCAATTGGAAATGCACTCGCTACAATTGGTGCAAAGCTCCACATCGCGCACCGGCTTTTCATCCACCATTGATAATGCATGTTGCTGGCAGACATCAACACAGTTGCCACATCCATCGCATCGGGACTCATCAAGCACCGGGGCGTTGACAGCGTGCTGCGCCCTTTTGCTCTTCTTGGTGACACAGCCCATGCCCAGGTTCTTTATCGCGCCACCAAAACCTGTCTGGTCATGACCTTTTACATGGGACAATACCATCAGGCTGTCGGCGTGGTATATTCTGGTGGCAACTCTGATATCTTTGAGTTGGCAGCCGGCCACAGGGTTCTCAATAGCAACCGCCACCCCCTCATCTCCATCAGCGTCAGCTATGACCACAGGAGCCCCAATGGTAGCCTCGACAAAACCATTGCTGGCAGCAGTAGCCAGATACCTCTCGGGGGTGTTTCTGCCTCCGGCATAGAGGGTAGTGGCGTCGGTAACGAAAGGTTTTCCCCCAGCCCTGTTAATTAGATCGACAACCCTCCTCACAAATATAGGTCTTAAATAGGTGATGTTCCCCAGTTCACCCATATGCAGCTTGACCGCCACCGACCCCTGCCCTAGTATCGTCTCGGCCAGGGATGATTTGGTGAACAGGTCTTTCAGCGCCTGGAGAACATTCTGCTCCTTGGAGTAATCCAGAAAGTAGACCTCTGCCATAGCGACCATGCCCTCCTCTTAGTGTCCTCACCATAGCATTACCACATAGCTATTAAGCGGCACCCCCAGTGAATCGGCCACCGGTTGGCATTTAGCCTTGAAGGAGAAGAGAATCTTGCCCTCGCCGGGGAACTCTGAAAGCGCCTCGTAATACCCCATTCCTTTAGCCAGCACCAGATCAGTCGACTCCAGCTCCCTTCTGAACTCCTCAGAGGCCAGAGCCAGAATCACCCCTGGGGTGGCGGTGCCGGTGGTTATCACCGTTTTAAGCTCACTGTCCAAGCCGGTTCTCTTGAGGTCATCGAGGGTGATGTCATCCGCAGCAGGGGATTCCTTGACCACATATGTAACCTGGGCCTTTTGCTCCATCCATTTGATAAGGGGTAAATCAAAAAATACCTCCCCCGCATTGTCAGCGAGATACAGAACCTTAGAGCCATGGCTGAGCTTCTCTTGGAAGCTATCGCTGTCATCGATGGCAAATTTCACCGGTCGCCCCAGTTCGCTTTTGATGCTATCAGTACCGGTGAAAAAATCCATGCTGTTTCCCAAAACCGCTAGCTCAAGCAGGCCTTTGAAATCTTGAGCTGGACTCAGCCCGTGGCACAGCTCCCTGGAAATCCTTATCTCCTCGTCCTTCATCCCTCTATAGGGATCAGGGTTCCCGGTTATCTCTTTCACCGCACTGTGAATCTTGGTCGCGACGGTGATAGTGATCTCATCGTAGGAAAAATTCTGCTCTACAATTTTGAGCCCTTCCTCTATGGCTTTCGCTCTCAGCGGCGCATCGCTGGTGGCTAGTTCTGCCGCCTGATAGGCCAATCGGCGCAGACATTGATAGCAATCGCTGGCAGGTTTCATCCTGATTCCTGAGCCTTATAATATTCTATCGTTCTCCGAATCCCCTCCTCCAGCGACAGCTTGGGGCTCCAGCCCAGCTCTTTTTGAGCCTTGTCCCATGCAAGGCACATCCTGTCCACCTCCCCCTCCCGAGCCGGTGTATAGACTGGGGAACCCTCATAGCCAAGAGCCTGAGCCAGGAGATCGAAGATTTGCTTGACCGAGGTCTCTATTCCAGTTCCAATATTGTAGATAGCGTTCTGGCCCCGCTCCATGGCCAGAAGGTTGGCCTCCACCACATCGGAGATGTGGGTGTAATCCCGGGTCTTGTCCCCCCGGCCGAAGATGGTGGGACGCTCCTGGCGCAGCATTTGGCGGGCAAAGATGGCGATAACTCCAGCCTCTCCATAGGGGTTCTGCCTCGGCCCATAGACATTGGGGTATCTTAAGACTACATAGTTAAGGGCGTCTTGATGGGCATATAGGTAAAGGTAATGTTCTACCGTGTGCTTGGATACCCCATACTGCGAGACGGGATTTATCGGGTGCTCTTCGTCTACGGGCAAATACTGTGCCTCGCCATAGACAGCGCCACCAGAGGAGGCATAAACAAATTTCTTGACGCCAAAGCGAACTGAGTTAAGGATAACATTGAGGCTACCCAAGATGTTTTCCTGGGCATCAAAGACAGGCTCCGCTACCGACCTTCTGAGGTTCATTTGAGCAGCATGATGGCTTACCACATCCGGTCTCTCCCGCTTAAACACCTCAGCCAGCTCGTCATCGCCGATGCTTAGCTGATAGAGCCTGGCAGCGGGATTGAGGTTCTCCTTGAAGCCGGTGGACAGATTATCCACGACCATCACCTCATCGCCGCGCTCAATCAAGGAATCTACCACGTGAGACCCGATAAAGCCTGCCCCGCCGGTGACTAAAACCCTCACACCTTCCCCCTCAAGGGATTCTTACGCCAGCCGAAAAGGTGACGCCAGGGATCAAGGTGCCTTAGACCGGTTAAGATGACGCCGCTGTGCCAGTCGAAGGATAGAGCAGGTGATTTGAGCAACGCCTCGTGGATGCCTCGGGATTCAACGATATCGAATATCTGGTCGATGTGGCGATTTGACAGTCTCTCGTAAAGACGGCGGGCGAGGTAGCCAATTCGCAGCTCCCTCCCTATCCTTTGTTTCCACCTTTTCTCGTAGGAGGCAAAGAGCTTGGGCGATGGCTTATTTGTGGAGAACGCCTGATGGAGGGTGTCGACTGCTATTTCAGCGCAGAGGAGACCGTAATATATTCCGCCACCAGTGGTGGGCTTCACCTGCCCTGCGGCATCGCCGACAACGAGCAGCCTTTTCATATAGGTCTGAGGTAGCGGTCTCAGGGGGATCCCCCCATAGGTGATATCGGCATCAGGGCTGGCTATCTTGCCACGGAGGAAGAGGGAGGACAACAGATTCCTCAAGCTGTCGCCCGGGTTTTGCCGCGAGAAGAGCCCCACCAGTGCTTTGTTCTCACAGGTGGGGACGAGCCAGGCATAAAAGCCTGAGGCTACCTCTTGATCAAGATAGACCTCTATCTCGCCCCCGTCATCGATGCTCACCTCTGCCTGGGCCCCGACCACAAGGTCGTCAACCCTTCCCAGTCCGAGCTTCAGCGGGAGCGTGGAACCAAATCCGCTGGCGATAACCGCTGCTTCGCCTTCAAATATTTTCTCTCTCCCCTGACCTTCAACCTCCACCTTAACGCCGTCATCCAGCACTGCAATATCCTGCACCCGAGAGCCAAGAAGATAGTGCGCCCCTTGTCCCTGGGCTCTCTCCGCCAGCGCCCGGTCAAAGGCAGCACGGTCCACGATATAGGCTTGAACACTATCCTTCCATACCCTCAGCTCCCTCCCCGAGGGGCTGAACAATTTGGCTGAGTTCACCTCCCTCAAGACCGCGCCCTCAAAAAGGGGGAAGCGGTTAAGGCACTCAGCCCCGATGATGCCAGCGCACCGGACGGGCTCACCGACCTGCTCATGCTCCTCTAAAACGAGCACCTTATACCCTTGGCTCGCCAGCCTATAGGCAACATAATTGCCTGTGGCACCAGCACCGATAACGATGGCGTGGTACAATCCAGCCTGCCTTTCAGGATTTCACCTGCCCATATTTTTCGTAGAAAACGAACTCCGAAAGCTCCTTCCTCCGCGGCGCTGCGGGCTGGTCTTCAGGGTGGCCCAGTGGTGTCATCTCCACCACAGCGATACCCTCAGGCACCTCAAGGATCTGCGCCGCCTTTGCCGCATCAAAGTAGCCCACATGCACCGTGCCCAGCCCCAGGCCATGGGCTGCCAGGGTCAAGTTCTGCATCGCCAGCGCCACATCAAACATCAACCAGTCGCCCTTATCGGTA
>DAOUOW010000059.1 GCA_030626475.1 Chloroflexota bacterium
ATGGTGCTGTCGAAAAGATCGCACCTGCTGCCATAGAAAGTGGGTGCTTCGCCGGGTATTTCCAATCGACTTATGGTGCAGTTATTGTCGCATATCTTGCAGATGAAGGTGGAAAGGGTATGATCGCTCTCAATGACTTTTTGAAAGCCCTTAAAATTCGAGCTTTTTCGAACTTCCGATGGCTGACTTTTTGCCGGCCCCTCATATTCATGAGCAATACGGCTAGTTTCGATATTCGAGCTTTTTTCTTCCATCTCCTCCTTGGCAAGCAGAGCTGCCCCTATTGCGCCGCTGACCTCCTTGTGCTCCGGCACGATTAGGCTCTTTCCCTGGAGTGCCTGCTTAAAGGCAGAGACAATGGCGTCGTTGTAGAATACTGCTCCGGTCAGTATTACTTTGTCGCCCAGTTTCCTCGCGCCTACCACCTTGGAGAGGTAATTCCCAGCAATCGAGTTGGCAAGGCTGGCGGTAATCACCTCCAGAGGCACGCCTTCCTGTTGGGCTGAGGCAACAGCCTGTCCCATGAAGGCAGCGCATCTCGATCCCAGATCGATGGTATGGGGCGCCTGGAATGCCAGAGCGGCAAAATCACCGTTATTCACCGAAACACCGAGTTGTTCCGCCAGCTCATCGATGAAACTTCCCGTTCCCGCAGCGCATGCCTTGTTCATCTGATAGTCAACGACAACGCCGTTTCGCTTGATCACCAGCTTGGAGTCCTGGCCCCCGACCTCGATGATATCCGCATCAGGGTCTATATCTACGGCAGCCCTTGTCTGCGCCGTGATCTCATTCTTTATCAGGTCGGCGCCGATAAAGCTGCCCACCAGATATCTCCCCGAGCCGGTAACGCCCACCCCGGCGATACTGGCCTTGTCCCCAATGTCACGGTTCAGGTTTCTAAAGACCTCGGTGACGGCATCAATAGGCTTTCCTGCGGTCATGAGGTAATTCTTTGCCATGACCCTTGTGCCTGACTGGTCGAGGACGACTGCCTTGGTGCTGGTAGAGCCAACATCGACCCCCAGGTAGCCGGTGAAGGGCTGGTCTATTTTCGGGGCTACCCATCCATCCTGCTGAGTGACCTTCTCCAGCCCCGGCGTTTCAAAGTAGTGTCGCTTGGTATCTGCTTCCGGCAGCACAATTACTCTCGAACTCTTCCCTGATGCCCTTGCAAGCAGGGCTGAACCCAGAGCCTCAATATAGAGGTAATTTTGGGGGACAATTATATTTACCTGATGTCCATTCCTTGAAGAGAGCACTTCATTGAGGGAGTCCACTATGGCGCTATTGGCGGCAACGCCGCCGACAAAATAGATTGGCTCCTCAAGGGCCCCGCTAGTCAGCGAGGCGACCCCACGGGCGATGCTGTCGCAGAGCCCGCAGAGCATTGTTCCCAGCGGCACGCCCTTCTGCTGAAGGTGGATAAGGTCGGTCTTGGCAAAAACGCTGCATCTGGCGGCGATCCTTGGCGGGCTGTCGTCAGACCGCTGCGCCAGGCGGGCAAAATCCTCCATACTGATGCCCAGCCGGTATGCCTGCTGGTCGAGGAATCTTCCGGTGCCCGCGGCGCATAGCGGGTTTGATGCCACCTTCCATGGCCTTCTCAGCCCATCCTCCAGCCCGATGACCAGCGAGGTCTGGCCCCCAATCTGAATGATGGTTTTTGCGTCGGGATGGGAGTGAAGCAGCCCTGAGGCGATGGAAAGCGAGCTGCTGTATTCGGACCAATTCAGCTCCCGTGGTATTACCGCCCTGCCTGAGCCGGATACACCTGCCGCCGCAATCTGTTCAAGATTGAACTTTTTACTCAGCCTTGAAATGAGTGAAGCCACCGCAGCCTGCGGGCTGGCGGTTATCTTCTCGGTATCAAGCACGGCTGGTTCACAGTTGTCATTGATGAGCGCCAGTTTAGCGTTAACCGAGCCGATATCTACACTCAGGAAGTATTTCATTTCGCCCAATATTATTACGAGATATTACCATATTAAGTGTGGTTTTGCAAGCTGCCAACGCTTTTTCTCTGCCGCCGCCCTGATCACGCTCAGATAGATCGGTGACAGCCTACCGTCACTGTAAGGTACCCTCTCATCATCAATGGTATATTGATGTAGATAAAGCCCGTTGCTATGTTGTAGATTATATAGGGAGTCCAGAGGGGAAATCCCCTCTGGTAGGGGTCTGGGGGTGTCCCCCAGAACTACATATCAGGGTGGAAAATAGCCAATTTGTCATTGCGAGCGGAGCGAAGCGATCTCGTCGCTGCATTACTACCCACCCACCACCCCTGAGATTGCTCCATCGTTGTATTCCTCGCAATGACAGGGTCAATGAGCTAGGAGGTGAGATGTCACTAATGTGCTGGACGAGTACAAGCCCTTGACAACATGTGCATTTTATCACTAGGATGTAAAGGCAGTGCCAGAGGGGAGGTAGAATTGGATTTTCGATTCAGCGATGATGAAGAGGCCTTTCGCAGAGAGGTCCAAGACTTCCTTAAGCGGGAGCTTCCGCAGTCGCATGAGCGGGCCGTGCTCCACGGCGGGGAAACGGACGAGGAGTGGGAGTTCACCAAGCAGTTCACCATGAAGCTGGGAGAGAAGGGCTGGATAGCTATCTGGTGGCCCAGGGAATATGGCGGCCTGGAGGGCTCGGACATGGAATATCTCATCTTCAATGAGGAGACCGCCTACCGCAGAGCGCCGCGCATGGATGGTGGGGGAACGGGGATCGTGGGGCCCACCATTCTGGCCCACGGCACCGAGGAGCAGAAGAAGCGTTTCCTCCCCCCCATAGCACGGGGGGAGGTGATGTGGATACAGTGTTTCTCCGAGCCCGATTTTGGCTCCGACTCCGCTGGAATTAAGACTACCGCGGTGGAGGATGGGGGTTCTTATATCATTAACGGACAGAAGACCTGGATAAGCTTCGGTCTCCGAGGTGACTTTTGCTATATGACAACCAGGACTGACCCTGAGGCACCCAAGCACCGCGGACTCAGCTTCTTCCTGGTCGATATGAAGAGCCCGGGGATCGAGGTTCGCCCCATAACCAACATGGTCGGCGCCGATGAATTCTGCGAGGTCTACTTCGATAACGTACGTGTCCCAAGAGAGAATATGCTGGGTGAGAAGAACCAAGGCTGGATGGTTATGATGACCACACTCAG
>DAOUOW010000001.1 GCA_030626475.1 Chloroflexota bacterium
CCCTGGCCGCTTCGATCGCCAGGTGATCCTGGACCAGCCTGATATTAAGGGGCGAAAGGCAATCCTGGAGGTTCATAGCAAGGGCAAGCCTCTGGAGGACTCTGTAGACCTGGAGGTCATCGCCAAGCAAACGGTGGGATTCAGCGGTGCTGACCTTGCCAACCTGGTGAACGAGGCAGCTATCCTGGCTGCCAGACGCAATAAGAAGGCCATCGGCCTTGCCGAACTGGAGGAATCCATTGACCGGGTGATGGCTGGCCCAGAGAGGAAGAGCAGGGTCATAAGCCACAAGGAGAAGGAGGTCACCGCTCACCATGAGGCTGGCCATGCTTTGGTAGCAAGGATGCTGCCCCATGCCGACCCGGTGCACAAGGTTACCATCGTCACCCGAGGGATGATGGCGGGTTATACCCGCTTCCTGCCGGCCGAGGACCGCTCTCTATGGACGCGTTCCCAGCTCAACGACCAACTGGCAAGCATGCTGGGTGGTCATGCCGCTGAGGACCTTATCTTTGGCGAAATGACCACCGGAAGCCGCAGCGACATCGAGCAGGCAACGAAAATTGCGCGCAAGATGGTCACCGAATGGGGGATGAGCGAGAGGCTAGGCCCACGCACTTTTGGACGCAGGGAAGAGCTGGTATTCCTGGGCCGAGAGGTGGCGGAGCAGAAAGACTATAGCGAGAAGACAGCCCAGAAGATCGATGAGGAGGTTAACGCCGTTATCCAGCATGCCCATGATGTAGCTACAGAGATCCTCACCAAGAATAGAGCCAAGCTGGTGCAGTTAGCGGAGGCATTGATCGCTGAAGAGACCCTAGAGGGTAAAGATCTGGAGGCGCTGTTCAATGCCCCCGTTCCCTCGCCTGCTGAGGAGCAGGCATCCGAAGAGCAGAAGCCATCCGACTTGCCTGATTAGTATGTTTGAAGCGACGCAAAACCCTATCGATCCCCATCTTGTCCTGGACAGCCTGAAAAGGGATACCCACGGTGCTCTGGTAAGCTTCATCGGGACGGCACGGGGATATTCCGCAGACGGAAAGAGGGTCCTCTTTGTCGAGTGTGAAGGGGACAAGGAAGTGGTGGAGCAGAAGTTGCAGGAGGTGGGTGATGATATTCGTAAGCGGTGGCAGCTTGAGGATATAGCTCTTTGCCACCGGCTGGGTCGGATCGGAGTGGGGGAAACCATCCTAGTTGCTGCTGTTGCCGCCCCTCACCGCCAGGAAGCCTTTGAGGCCTGCCAATACGCAATCGACCGCGTCAAAGAAAGGGTTCTGCTAAGGGAGGTTTTAGCTGAAGGGGCTTAGCCCCTATTTTGGCTATATGCTCAGGGTTAGTTAAAAGAGCTCGCCGAAGGAGATAAGGAGCCAACTGATCCCGGCGCATATAGGAAAGGTCAGCACCCAGGCGAGAACGATGTTTCCAGCGACACCCCAGCGCACTGCGGAAAGCCGTTTTGTCGCCCCCACCCCCATAATGGAGGTGCTGATGCAATGGGTGGTGCTCACCGGGATGCCAAAGCTAGAGGCAACCTCGATAACCGCTGCCGCCGAGCCTTGGGCGGCAAAGCCGTGAACCGGGCGCAGGGCGGTGATCCTTGTCCCTACAGTCCTTACAACGCGCCAGCCGCCAAGTAAAGTGCCCAGAGCGATGGCCGAGCCGGAAAGGACCCACATCCAGGGGTCAATTTGAAGCTGATCCGTGCCGCGATGGATCATAAGGGCCAGAGCGATGATGCCTATGGGCATCTGGCCATCGTTCTTGCCATGGCTGTAAGCTAAAAAAGCAGCGGTGAGGATCTGGAGGCGACTGAAAAGGCCTTCCACCCTGAGCGGAGCAGCACGCCGAAGTATCCAGGATAAGCCAACCATCACGGTTAGGCCTCCGGCAAAGCCTAAGAGAGGGGCGATACCTACTGCCGAGAGCACCTTGCCAAAACCACTCCACATAATAACCCCGCTCCCCTCAGCGGCAAACCCTGCCCCCACCAGCCCGGCAATAAAGCCGTGGCTTATGCTCACGGGAAGACCCAAGAAGGTTGCTGCCGCTCCCCAGATAATCACCGCAGCCAGGGAGGCAAATATGATGTCATAGCCCTCGCTGAGCACACCTGGGTTGATGATCTTGGTGCCTATGAATATAGCTACTGCTGTTCCGGTGGCTGCGCCGGCGAAGTTCATAACGGCAGCCATGCCTACGGCACGGAGAGGAGAGAGAACGCGGGTACTTACTACAGTGGCGATAGCATTAGCGGCGTCGTTGAAACCATTAACAAGAGCAAAGCCGATAGCGAAAATTATGACAAAAATGAAAAGCGCCGACTCAGGCACGCTTTATCATTACCCCTTCGAGGATATCAGCGATGTCCTCGCATCTGTCGACGGCGTTCTCCATGTTTTCATAGATCTCCATCCACTTGATCACATTAGTGACGTCCACCTGCTCATGGAAAAGCTCTGCCAGGGCGGAGCGTCTCACAGCGTCAGCCTCATTTTCCAGTCGATTTATCTCGATGCAGTGCTCTCTCATGTGGCTCAGCTCACGGCGGTGGCGCAGCCGGGGTATTGCTTTGCTCACCTCGGTAGTCACCGTGACCAGGATATCGGCTATCTCCTTCGCCCTCTCCGTAGGTTTTTCAATGCCGTAGAGTACCATGCGCACAGCAGCAGCTTCGATGAAGTCCATCACATCGTCCATACGATTGGCAAGCAGGGCAATGTCCTCCCTGTCGATGGGGGTAACAAAGGTGCCATGAAGTTGGGCAATGATGCGGTGGGTGATGTGGTCCCCGTGGTGTTCCAGCTCAGTGATTTGCCCTATCTTTCCCTCCACATCCTCCCAATTATGCAGCAGTTCAGCGAGGAGACTGGCCGCCTTTACGAAGTTATGGGTGCTCTCCTCAAAGAGGTCGAAGAACTTTGCCTCCCGTGGCAGGAAATGGAATCTACGCAAGGGCTATCTCCTTTTATATCAGCTTAAATTAGCAGAGAGGAGCCGCATTGTCAATACAATTCTCTTTAAGCCAGCAATCTGATATAATAATTGAATGCGCTAAAGGGAGGCTGTTTGAGCAAAAGGTTTGAGGTCATCGAACATACGGCAGATGTGTGCATTGCCGCCTATGGCTCAGACGTAAAGGAGGCGTTCGCCAACGCTGCTTATGCCCTCTTTAGCCTGATGATTGACCTTAAGCATGTCAGCGATAACCTTGACCGCGAGGTGGAGGTGACGGCGGAGAATCAACAGGACCTTCTTGTAGCCTGGCTCAACGAGCTGATCTATCTTTTTGAGGTGGAGGGCATCCTGTTTAAGAGGTTTAGGATTGATGAGCTCACCGAGACCAAGCTTAAGTCGAGGTGCTATGGGGAGAAGGTGGACCCGGTGCGACATAAGATAAGGGTGGGGGTCAAGGCAGCTACCTACCATATGCTCAAGGTAGAGAAGAACAACGGATTTAGAGTTCAGGTGCTGTTCGATATTTAGAGGGGGTGATGGCGATGCCGCGTTGGCAGGGAACATTAAAGAAAATAGATGATTATCGCTGGGAGATCCCTCAAAGCTACAAGGCGGGTATGAGCGTGCCCGGGCTTATTTATGCCGACGAGGCCATGCTAGAGCATATTCGGGAGGACCAGACCCCAGAGCAGGTGGCCAACGTTGCTTGCCTCCCCGGGATCGTCGCCAAGTCCCTGGCTATGCCCGATATCCACTGGGGCTACGGTTTCCCCATAGGGGGGGTTGCTGCTACCAGGGTTGAGGATGGCGTGATCTCTCCTGGAGGGGTGGGCTATGACATTAACTGTGGGGTGCGCCTCCTCCGCACTAATCTGATGAAGGAGAAGGTCAGCCCCAAGATTGAGGAGCTGGTATCCGAGCTTTATCGAGCTATCCCTTCAGGGGTGGGCTCTCAGGGAAGATTGAGGTTGGGCCAGAAGGAAATAGACAAGGTTCTGGTCATGGGCGCCAGATGGGCGGTGGAGCAGGGATATGGGGAGGCGAGGGATTTGGAGGTCACTGAGGCCAACGGGAGTATGCCTGGTGGTGATCCCCAGTGTGTGAGCACTAAAGCGAAGCAGCGAGGCGGTCCCCAGCTAGGGACCTTGGGCGCGGGGAACCATTTTCTGGAGGTTGAGGTAGTGGAGGAGATCTACGAGCCTGCTATCGCTGCGGTCATGGGGATTGAAAAGGTGGGGCAGGTGCTGCTCCTGATTCACACCGGCTCGCGAGGCTTTGGTCATCAGGTTTGCACCGACCATTTAGTGACTATGGGAGCGGCGGTGCAGAGATATGGCATCCACCTACCCGACCGCCAGCTTGCTTGTGCCCCGGTGAAATCCCCGGAGGGCAAGGACTACTTTGCCGCTATGGTCTGCGCTGCCAACTATGCCTGGGCCAATCGCCAGTGCATCACCCACTGGGCACGGGAATGCTTCGTTAAGGTCTTTGGCCAGAGCCAGCGTGAACTGGGCCTGGAGATGGTATATGATGTGGCGCACAATATCGCCAAGATGGAGGAGCACGAGGTAGATGGGAAGAGGGTTTCCCTCTGCATCCATCGCAAGGGGGCAACCAGGGCCTTCCCCACGGGACATCCGGAGGTTCCCGCTATCTATGCCGAGATTGGGCAGCCAGTGCTCATCCCTGGCGATATGGGTCGCTACTCCTACGTCCTGGTAGGCACACAGAGGGCGATGGAGGAAACCTTTGGTTCCACCTGTCATGGGGCAGGCAGGTTGCAGAGTCGCACGGCAGCCAAGCGAAGCCAGCGCGGGGTTGATGTTGCCCGAAGGCTCGCTCAGAGGGGAATTACAGTCAAGACAGGAAGCATGGCGTCCCTCGCTGAGGAGGCATCAGAGGCATATAAGGATGTCACTGCAGTGGTGGAGGTAACCCACAGGGCAGGGATCTCACGTAAGGTGGCCAAAGCAAGACCCCTAGGGGTAGTCAAGGGCTAGCTGTATAGTAATTGCGCATCCAGATTTCAACTCTGCCCTGGCTCGTTGACAGCAGGGAAGCAATGGTGATAAACTGGGCAAAGTTTTTTGCAACGCTTTGATAGCATAGGTCGTAATCTAAGGAACAAAGGTGAGCGAAGCTTATAGTGATGCGTTGGCAATAACCATAATAGCTGTGGGAGCCCTCATTGTTATTTCCTTCTTTTTTATCGGGGTAACCCGCGTCCTGGAATGGGTGGCGAGGCGTGGTGTCAATGAGGTAGAGGTCAGCGCCCCAGCAGAAGCAGCGAGGAGGAAAAGGGCGCTAATCGCCGCTGCAGCCATAACTCGTTACCTGAAGGCGGAGCGGCGCGGCACTCCAGGAAGATCCAGAGAAAGCACAGCCGCTAAACCTGAGCCCAGTGAACAAGATGAGGAAAAATGAAGCGGAAATTCAAGATCACCATAGAGGGTGAGAGCTACGAGGTAGAGGTGGAGGAGATTGAGGAAGCGGGGCCTAAAGCTCCGCCGTCGCCGGCTAAGGCTCCTCCCACTACTCCAGGGAGGCCCCCAGCAGACCCTAGAGCGTCATCCTCTTCGGTAACAAAGCCACCACCAGCCAAGGTTGCGGCTGAGGAAGTGGTTACCTCTCCCATGCCGGGAACAATTGTCTCCATCAAGGTCAAAACTGGCGATGTGGTGAAGACAGGCGACATTCTGCTCATATTGGAGTCGATGAAGATTCAGAACGAGATACCCGCTCCTCGGGATGGGAAGATAAAGCAAATATTTGTAGCTGAAGGTAAATATGTCAGGAGAAGGGAGCCGCTGGTAGCTATCGAGGGATAAAGAGTGCTAGACAAAGTCGTCGACTTCTTTCAATTCAGCGGTTTTGCCAATTTCCATTGGGGCAATCCGCTGATGATTTTAGTTGGCTGCGTGCTCATCTATCTCGCCATCCGCAAACAGTATGAACCCCTGCTTCTAATTCCAATAGGTTTCGGTGTCATCCTCGCCAATCTGCCCGTTACCGGTTTGATGGGGTCAGGTACCGAAGGAGGGCCCGAGGGACTCCTTTCCTATCTTTACCTGGGGGTAAAGTTTGCCATATTCCCCCCTATAATCTTCCTCGGCATCGGGGCGTTAACCGACTTCAGCCCCCTCCTCTCCAACCCCAAGACCTTTTTCCTTGGGGGTGCCGCTCAGCTAGGCATCTTCGCTGCCCTCTTTTGCGCTCTGGCTGCTGGCTTCACCTTAAATGAGGCGGGGAGCATTGGCATCATCGGCGGTGCCGATGGCCCTACGGCGATCTATACTTCAGCCCTGCTTGCTCCTAATATATTGGGTCCGGTGGCCATTGCTGCCTATTCCTATATGTCTCTGGTACCCATTATTCAGCCGCCGATAATGAGGCTCCTCACCACAAAGAAAGAGAGAGCCATTGTCATGGAGGAGTCCCGCACCGTCTCCAGGCAGGAGCTCATCCTGTTCCCCATCATCGTTACGGTGATGGTGATCCTGTTGCTGCCTAAAGCGGCACCACTAATCGGGATGTTGATGTTTGGCAATCTACTCCGGGAGAGCGGGGTTGTGGAGAGATTGGCGAGAACAGCGGGGAATGAGCTCATAAATATCATCACCATCTTTCTGGCGCTGTCTATCGGGGCAACGATGGCTGCGGATACGGTGCTCACCTGGAAGGTCATCGAGATATTTGGCTTAGGTCTCTTCGCCTTTGCTTTCGGGACGGCAGGGGGTGTTTTGATCGGGAAGGTGATGTGCAAGCTGACCAAGGGTCGGGTCAATCCCCTCATCGGTGCTGCCGGGGTTTCTGCAGTTCCTATGTCCGCTAGAGTGGTCCAGGCTGAGGGGCAGCGAGAGAATCCACAGAATTTCCTCCTCTATCATGCCATGGGACCAAATGTTGCTGGAGTCATCGCCTCTGCTACCGTGGCCGGATTACTGATAAGCTTCTTAGAGTAGTGGGAAATAGGGGCGGAGCTTTTTAGATATTAAAGAGGAAGGTGCTCACATCACCATCACGCACGATGTAGTCCTTTCCCTCCACATGGAGCAGACCCTGTTTCCGTGCCTCAGCGATGCTGCCGCATTTCACTAAATCGTCAAATGCAATGACCTCCGCCCTGATGAATCCCCGTTCCATATCGGTGTGGACCTTCCCCGCTGCCTTCACTGCCGGTGTTTGGCGGTGAATAGTCCATGCTTTTACCTCATCGGAGACCACAGTGAAGAAGGAGATAAGCCCTAATAGCTCATAGGAGAGCCTGATCATCAAGTTTAGCGCCGCTTCTTCCAGACCCAGGGCAGAGCAAAACTCCTGGGCATCGGCATCTTCAAGCTGGGATAGCTCCATCTCAAGCTTGCCACAGAGGACAACAGCTTGAGATTGTGAGCGTTGATATTTGGCCCGCCACTCCTGCTCCAGGGAGGAGGTTTGAGATAGCCTGTCCTCCCCGATATTGAACACCAGAAGCAGGGGCTTGGCGGTGAGAAACTGGTAGCTCAGGATCGCCTTTTTCTCCTCCTCAGTCAATTCCTGCTCCCGAATCGGCACCTCATTTTCCAGGGCGCTCCTGATGTTAGCCAAAAGGGCTTTCTCCCTGGAGAAAGCCTCGCGCTCGTGGGGCTTCGCTGCTTTGAGGGAGGTCTCTATCCGCTGCAGCCTCCTTTCGATGATGGCAAGGTCAGAGAAGGCAAGCTCCAAATCCAAATTGGCGACGTCTCTTTCTGGGTCGATGCTGCCATCAATATGGGGCACCGTTTCATCTTCGAAGGCACGCACCACATGGAGCAGGGCATCTGCTTTGCTCAGGTGGGCAAGGAACTGACCGCCAACCCCCTCACTCCGCCCCCAACCTTTAGGAGGCGCTGCCAGGTCCACATAGGTTACTTCAGCCGCGACTTTCCTCTTGGGGTGAAACATCTGATCCAGGACTTCGAGTCTGGGATCGGGCACCTTGGCCACCCCCATATTGGGCCCCGCAGCTGCGGGGGTATAGACGCCGACCTCGGCCTTGCCCCTGGTCACGGCATTGAACACTGTTGTCTTGCCGCTTTTTGGCAGCCCAATGATGGCAATTTCCATCTTTTCGCCCTGTTGCCACTAAGGCTATCATACCATATTCTGAATGATGGCTCTAGCCTGATGTTGAGCCATGCGCTAGAATAGAGGCGGAAAAGGAGGGCTGTTGCTCTACATACTTTTTGGCGCTGATGATTTCTCCCTTCGAGAAGAGCTGAAGAGGATCGAAGAGGGCCTGGGTGAGGGTGAGCTACTGGCATCCAACATCACGCTCTTTGACGGACGCCAGTTACGGTTAGGTCAACTCACGGATGTCTGTTATGCGGCGCCCTTTTTAGGTTTTCATCGCCTGGTCATCGTGGAGGGGCTTCTGGCCCGTGTTGAAGCGAGCGCCGACGATTGGCTGGCACTCAAAGACGCTGTCGCTGCTATGCCACCGACCACGGTGCTGGTGCTTATCGATGGTCAACTGAAGAAGAATAACCCCTTGCTCCGTGAGCTTAGACCCCTAGCCACGGTGAAGGAATTTCCCCTGTTGCGCGGGGCAGCACTGAGGCAATGGATTGAGGAGCGAGTGACACGGGAAGGGGGCACCATCTCCCCCCAGGCGCTGAGGCTGCTTGCGGCGCTGGTGGGGAACAACCTCTGGGTTTTGGCCAGCGAGATCGAGAAGTTGCTCCTCTATGCCTCAGGACAGCGTATCGAAGAGGAAGATGTGAAGCGAGTGGTGAGCTACGCTCAGGAGGCGAGCGTCTTCACCATGGTTGACGCCCTCATCGAGGGCAGAGCCTCGACTGCAGCGCGATTGCTGCACCAGATGCTCGAGGAGGGGGCAACAGCACCCTATCTTCTAGTCATGATCACCAGGCAGCTTCGCCTTCTGCTTCAGGTAAAGGAGCTTGTCCTCAGCGGGGTTTCCCCTTCTGCGACTAAGGGCCGGCTGGGTTTAGCCTCGGAGTATAGCCTGACCAAGGCGCTGGAGCAAAGCAAACGCTACTCCATGAAAAGGCTGGAGCAGGTGTATAAAAAGCTCCTGGAGACGGATTTGGCGATCAAGACCGGGATGTGGAAGGGGGAGCTTGCCCTCGACATCCTCATTGCCGAGCTCTGCGGTGTGCCCTAGATTTCAGGTTTGCCACCCTGAACCGACCCTCATTTGACTGGACGACCAAGTGCCCTAACCCACCCTTGCCCCAACCACAAACCCCAGAATAGCACCCACTGTAACACAAGCCCCGCCTGATGATGACAGCTCCAACTCCCCGCTTGACAGCGAGCGAGCAGGGGTTTAGCATAGTCACATTCAGTTGAAATGGGAAATCCCGGTTAACGTATGAAAAACAATCGAAAAGGCAAAGGAGAAAAGAAGATGGCAAAATGGGCAGAGTTGGGGCGTGATTTGAGGGACCAATTTCGGTTGAAGGCGTATCCGATAGGCTTCAAGCATTTTGACACTCCAGAGGAGCTTGACCAGATACCGAACCTGAAGCGGATGGAGCACTATTTTGTCTTTTGCCAGATGCTAGCTCAAGCACGTAACTGGGGGATTACGGTGGGGGCTAAGAATAGAGATAAGATGTTCGCCCACTGCCAGATGATCCATGGTCTGAGACCGGTGCGCCCTGAGATGTTTGAAATACCACCTGCTGGTACGGAGATGCCGGAGGGCATGGCCAGATATGTGAGCAGTTGGGAGGATAACGTGAAGCGAAATACAGCCTTCCCTCGAATACCGGTGGGGGGTGCAGTGGCGCTGGCTCCTCTGGCAACGATAACGTTTGACCCTGATGTCATCATTGTCTATGGTGACCCTTCTCAGATCGTTCTGATGATCCAGTCTATGCAGAAAATCGAGTTCGAACGTTTTGAGTTTGCCTGCATTGGTGAGTCGTCTTGTGCTGACTCACTGGTGGAGTGCTACTTGACGGGGAAGCCAAAGGTCGGACTGCCCGGTTACGGGGAGCGTGCGCTTGGACACGTGAGGGATGAAGATCTGGTACTCGCGCTTCCACCTTCTTACTTAGACAGGGTACTGGATGGGTTCCGTGAACTGCGTAAGACGGGCGTAAGTTATCCGGTTGCCCTTGCCGGCATTGATATAGATATCGCAGCTCCTACCTCAAATATCTATGATAAAGCTGTAAATATATCGTGATACGACCTGTTGAAGAAGTAGGCGTGATTTCTTGTGTGAATTGTCAGCGAAAATGGGACACATTTGGGACAAGAGCTAATGGACACTCTGGGGCTTGTTCCTGCTCTCCGAAGAAAGTAGAGCATCGTCTGAAGAAAGGCAGGACGTCGATTGCACAAACGTCCATCTTGTTCAGCTAGAACAAAAAGGCTTGACCACGCTATTATAGCCAGCCCTTTCTCTGCTCCAGGCCCCTAGCTCTAAAAGCGTGCAAGCTGCCCTGCTGCTTTGGTTCTAGCTTTGGCTGTGCTCCTAGCCCCTATGCCTGGGCCCTCCTCTCATAATATTGAACCACCTTGGCTATCGCCCTGGCGGCCCGCTCCAGGCTGGGATACACGGGAATGCCATTACGCAAGTAGAAATCGCGAAATTGCCGCCTCGCCTTTTCTGCCTCCAGCATGTCCACATCGGTGCCCCCCACGGGCAAGACCATTATCACTGGCTTTCCAGAGTTGGTCTTGATATCCACCGGGATTTGAAGGGAATCAGAGATGGAACTTCCCTTGGTATCGAAGAAGTGTCTCCACCTCTCCCCTCTGAACAGGTGCAGGGCCTGGGTAGCAATGATGGTATCTACTCCTTCGGCGGCGGCCACCTTTTGCCAAATCCTGTGCCATATTCCAGCGGGGACCACTGGTGCCCCCACGTCCACTGGGTTGCGCACCGCTGTCCCTGCTGGGGGCAGGATTTGCTTTAGCTCCCGCTGCAGCGGCTCGTTGAAAGCCGGGATGTGGAGACCCGCCTGGTTGCAGGCGTCGGTGGCGGCTACACTGATACCACCCCCACCCCCAATCACCGCCACCCGCCGACCTGTGGAGACGGGCAAATGCATGAGGGCAACCGCAGTATCGATGATCTCCTCCAGGCTGCCCACTCGAAGGGCACCCGTTTGCTTGAAAAGAGCATCCCAGGTGGTTTCCTCGCCACTGAGGGAGGCGGTGTGGGAGTTCACCGCCCTGGCGCCATCCTGGGTAAGCCCTGCCTTCCAGATAAGGACGGGCTTGGTCTGTGAGACCACCTGAACCAGGTGGCGGAAACGTTCCCCCTGGCGGGGACCCTCGATATAAGCGGCGATGATCTTGGTATCCGAATCCTGGGCTAGGTATTCCAGCAGGTCTGCTTCGTTTATATCGCAGGCGTTGCCGTAGCTTATGACCTTGCTGAAGCTGATGCCCCATCCTCTGGCCTGCCGCGCCAGCTCCACAGCGTGGCCTCCGCTCTGGGAGATGAAGGCTATGGGCCCAGTCTCCTTGGGGAAGTCGGCACCGGGAAGCAGGGTCATGCCCCCGCCAGGACAGTAGACTCCGAAGCAATTGGGTCCGATGACGCGGATGCCCCTTCTGGCAATCTCCGCCAGCCGGGCCTCTAGTTGGCGTCCTTCCTCTTCACCTGTTTCCCCGAAGCCAGCAGTGAAAATCTCGGCGGCTTTGACTCCTCGGGCCAAGCAATCCTCCAGCACCTGGGGCACGACCGGCGCCGGAACGGTGATAGCGGCGAAATCCACGGGTTGGGGGACGTCCCTTACCGTGGGATACGCCTTCAGCCCAGAAACCTCCACCTGCCGGGGGTTGATGGGATAAAGCGCCCCCCGATAGCCAAATTCCTGGAGGGTCCTCAAGAACCGGGCCCCAAATTTGCGTTCATCGTTGGAGGCCCCGATCACAGCCATGGATTTGGGATAGAAGATGGGCTCAAATTCCTTGAGCTTTTCCATGCTTTCGGATTTTCTCTTCTGTTTCATTCCTTGACTTGGACTGCTGGCGACCTGCTTGGGATATTGACCTGCCCCCAGTAATTGTACCACTTGTTAAGTTAGAGTTGAAGGTATTAGAGCCGGCTGTATAGCCTCAGGAGCTGGAGGTCGGTACCCAAGAGGCATTGGCAGACATCTAAAGGCGAAGGTAAAAGCCATCCCAACTTGTGGGAGATTAGAAGCACTCTTTAGGTCCTCGCCAGCACCATCTCTCTCACAATTGTGATTGTATTCGGAACCTCCCCGCTTTTAGCTCGGTTATCAGCTCTTGAACATTCCTAATCCGCCGTTGGAAAAAAGTGGCGCAGGAGCCAATGTCCGAAATCTCATGAGCATCGCTTGAGGCCACGCCCCTGAGGTCTAGTTCCCTGCTTATCTTGATGGAAAAGGCGTTCTCCTCCTCCGAGCCCCTGCCGTTCAATACTTCGATCGCATCTGCAATCTCGAAAACGGGGTTGTTGCAGGCGCGGGTGAGCGCCGGATAATACCGCTCATCTTCGGGCTCGGAACCGATGGGAAAGTGGCGGCGGTAAGGATGGGCGATAATAATGGCACCGCCAGCCTCATCCGCCAACTTCCTGACAAAGGAGGCATGGTGCATGCCGAAGACATACTTCTTCAGCCCGAAGACCAGCAGGTGTGCTTCCTCGGTGGTTATCTCCACGCCAGGAAGGACGAGGAAATTGTGCCTTTGGCACAACTCCCTTATCTCCTCATCCTCCCAGAACCAGTCGTGCTCGGTGAGGCAGATAGCATCGAGACCAGCGCGTTTGGCCTGAGCGATAAGCTCGTCAGGCTTCAGGTAGCTATCGTCTGACCTCGGGGTAGTGTGGGTATGAAGATCAATGAGCATTTTTCTGACTTCCGCCTTATCGCCCCCTCACCAGGGACCAAAGGGTGTGTAGCGGCCTTAGCGTGATCAAGGCTGTAGGCAGCTCCAGCTCCCGTTTCTCACACACCGTGGAGATGCTCACCCGGTCGATGGTGGGTTTAAGCTGAGACAGTTGCTCCTCGGGGCTTGGTTGGCCGTCGCAAACTATGTCATCGATGCGATGGAGCATTTCCAGGGCTGTGTTTATGCGCTCTTCTGTGGCTTCAGCCACCTTCCTGGAGATCAGGTCATGCTTTGCCTTGAGCCGATTGAGGCGTAGCCCTGCCTCATAGGAGGTGTCGACGATGTCCTGGCGGCTCATCCACTGCGTCTCGTAGTTGAGGGTATACTTCCAGCTGGGCTCAAGCAAAGCCTGGCGATGCTCCTCCAGACTGCGGAAAAGAACTCGGTAGCCATGGCGCTCGGATTCTTCAAAGGCGAGGCTGCCGGGGTCGAGAAAGGGCGCCAGGGGGGAGATGAAGGGGGAAAATCGCTCGTCCCCGCTGAACTTGTCAAGCAGATAGCCGCAGTAGTCGATGGTATCCAGCACCGATTTCGGCGTCTGTTGAGGGATGCCGATCATGTAGAAAACATCCAGCCGGCCACAGCCTGCTGACAGGGCAGCCTCCAGGGTTTCCTCCAGATCCTCGTTGGAGTAATGCTTGCCTGTAGCCTTTCGCACCTCGGGGTCGTGGGTTTCGGGCGAGATTTGGAGGCAGAATCCAGGGCAGGCCTCGCCAATTTTGCTCAAGAGTTCCCTGGGCACAGGGCGGAATAACTCAAAGATAATCTGGTTTTTCACTCGCTCCTCGGCCAGTAGCTGGAGAAGATGATGCGCATATTCCTCCCCTGGCTGGCGGATATCGCCCAGGATGAAGATTGGGCCTCTGCTAATGAGGCTTATCCTTTTCACATCATAGGCCACTGCCTCCGCACTGCGGAAGGCGGGGTAGTCTCGATTAAACTTTCGACGGAAGGCGGCAGCAGAGCCGCCGCAAAAGACGCAGTTCTGGGTGCAGCCGCGACAGGTGAGCACTGCGGTGATGGGATAGCGCAGCCAGCGCCTGAAGGGAAGGTAACTGGCAAGGTCGCGGTATCTGATTACTGATTGCACCGTATAGTCATAATAACGAACCATGACATCGCTGAGCTCACTAGGCACATGTGAAAGCGGGTTTTGGTGCACCTCACCCTTCTCGTCGCGCCAGGTAAGATTGGGCACTTGTTGCAGTTCTTTCCCCTTCAGGATGCAATCCATCAATTGGCGGAAGGGCTCCTCGGTGGTATCGCCGCGGAGGACATAATCGACCTCGGGATAATTCATTAGCTCCTGATGGTAGCAAGAGGCGCTGAGGCCGCCGATAACCAATTTTGATTCCGGGTGATGGCTTTTCACCAGGCGGGCGATCTCGATGGCACCGTGGGCGTGGGGGAGCCAGTGGAGATCGATGCCATATACCGGCGCATTTAGATTCTGGATCAGCTTTGGGACGTCAAAATTTTGGTCTCTGAGCATCCGCACCGCCAGATTGAAGATGCGCACCTGGTAGCCAGCGCGCTCCAGATACTCAGCGATGCTGGTAAATCCTATGGGATACATTTCGAAGATGGGAGATGGAGGAATGAGGTCGCTTATGGGGCCATAGAGAATCGTCCGCTGGCGGAAGTCATAAACAGTGGGAGGGTGAAGCAGAATTAGGTCCGGTTGGGGCAATGAAAAGGCTCCTTTCAATAACCATGATACCTAACCTGAACGGGAGAGGTCAATAGCCAAAGGGCTATTCGCTCGCTTTCCTCCCTAATCATCATATGTTATTATTATGCACAGAGTCAAAGGAGTAAGCATTTGCTGGAGAACTTCGGTTACATCGGGATTTTTCTCGTTGCCGCCCTTCTTTTCACCTTCACCATGATAACGCTTCCCCTTCTCCTCAGGCGTTTCCGTATCGTCCCCAATAAGCCCAACCCGGTAAAGAGCTCCACCTATGAATGTGGCATGGATACCGTGGGCAAGTCCTGGATTCAATTCAACTTCCGCTACTATTTTTACGCCCTGCTCTTCGTGATCTTTGATATCCAGGTGGTTTTTGTCTATCCCTGGGCGGCAGCCATGGGAGAGCTTAAGCTCTTTGGCCTAGTAGTGATGGCGGCTTTCTTTTTGATCGTGATTGTCGGCTTTGTCTATGCCTGGAGAAAGGGGGTTCTGGAATGGAAATAGAGATACCCTACTCCAGCAGCAAGCTCGATCACGCCGAGGGTCTTGAGATCGAGGCCCTGATTGAAGTTTCCCAGGAGCCTTACCCCGATCCGGTCGCCTGGCTGGAGGAGGAGGTGAAGAGGAATGTCCTGGTTACCTCCATTGATCACATCTTAGATTGGGGCCGACGCTACTCAGTCTGGCCGATAAACTTCGGGCTAGCCTGTTGCGCCTTCGAGATGATCGCCACCGCAGTATCCAGGTTTGACATCGCTCGCTTCGGCATGGAGCTTCTGCGCCCCTCGCCGCGCCAGGCAGACCTCATGATTGTAGCCGGAACCGTGACCTGGAAGATAGCGCCAGCGCTGAAGCGAATCTATGAGCAGATGCCAGAGCCAAAGTGGGTCATCGCCATGGGGGTATGTGCCATCAGTGGCGGGCCTTTTCGCGACTCCTACAGTGTAGTGCCGGGGGTGAACCGCATCGTGCCCGTGGATGTCTATGTCCCCGGATGCCCACCGCGTCCCGAGGCGCTTCTCCACGGGATTATCATGCTTCATGAGAAGATTAGCAGGGAGACTTTGGCGAAGGGCAGGGAGGATGACTAAGCCCCTTTCCCCCTCAGAGGTCGCCAGGCAAATAGGGGAGCACATCCCTGATGCTGTCACCGATTCCAATGAAAGCGCCGTCTATGTCAAGGGTGAAGCCCTTTTCGAGGTGGCGCGCCTGCTTAAAGAGAATCTTGACCTCGACTACCTCGCCACCATCACCGCTGTAGACTTTTTGGAACATTTTGAGCTGATTTATCACTTGACCTCGATTACAAAAAACCACAGCGTTATCCTAAAGACACGGTGCGAAAAGGGCGAAAAGGGCGAAAAAGTGCCTTCGGTGGTCAGCTTATGGCAGGGTGCCGATTTACAGGAAAGGGATATCTTTGACCTCATGGGAATCGCCTTCACCGGGCATCCCAATCTCAAGCGCATCTTCCTCTGGGATGGATATAAGGGGCACCCGCTGAGAAAGGACTGGTCGAAAAATGGCGCTCAAGACTGAGCCAGTAATGATCAACTTCGGTCCCCAGCACCCTTCAACCCACGGGGTGTTTCGAATGAGGATAACCTTTGATGGCGAGGTGATCGTCGATCTGGAGCCGGTATTTGGCTACCTCCATCGCGGCATTGAGAAGCTGGCCGAGTCCAAGACCTATACCCAGGTCATTCCCTATACCGATAGGCTGGACTACCTTGCTTCCATGTCCAACAACTTCGCCTATGTGATGGCAGTGGAGAAGCTGGCCGACATCGAGGTTCCGGAGCGGGCCCAATATCTGAGGGTGATCATGGCCGAGCTAATGCGCATCGCCAGTCACCTTATCGCCGTGGGCGCCTTTTTCAACGACCTGGGTGCCTTCTTCACCCCCTTTATGTACATGTTCCGCGAGCGTGAGAAGATCCTGGACCTGTTTGAGATGGTATGCGGGCAGCGCCTGACCTATAACTATATGCGCATTGGCGGGGTGAGCCACGACATTCCCGAGGAATTCTTGCCCGCTCTCAGGCGGTTTATCGATGAAATGCCCGGTTTCATTGAGGAATACGATTGGCTCCTCGCTGAGAACGAAATCGTGCTGGCGCGCACCAAGGGGGTGGGGGTTTTGCCTCCCGAGAAGGCGATCAATGCCTCGGCCAGCGGTCCCATGCTGCGTGCCAGCGGGGTGAAATGGGATATTCGCAAGGCTGACCCCTATTCGGTATATGATCGCTTCGACTTTGCAATCCCGGTGGGCACGATGGGCGATGCCTATGACCGCTACTGGGTGAGGATTCAGGAGATCACGCAGAGCACGCACATCGTGAAGCAGGCTATAGAGCAGCTTCCAGTAGGGGAGATTCGAACTAAGGTTCCCACCATGCTGCGACCGCCCAAAGGGGAGGCTTATGCCCACATCGAGTCGCCGAGGGGTGAGCTGGGTTTCTACCTGGTGAGCGACAACTCCCCCTACCCCTATCGGTTCAAGGTCCGCGCCCCATCGCTGATAAACCTCACCGTGCTCCGCGACCTGTGTGTCGGCTGGAAGCTGGCTGATGCCATCGCCATCTTGGGCAGCATTGACATCGTTTTGGCCGAGGTGGACCGCTAGTGAATGTTCTGGAGCAATTTCACGATTGGCTCATGAACTACTGGCCCTCCTGGGCAGCTTACCTGGTGCCGGCGCTGGTTGCCTTCGTCGTCCTCTCCGCCTTCATCACACTGGTAGTGATGGCCTTTATCTATATCGAGCGTCGGGGAATAGGCAGGTTCCAGATTCGCCGTGGCCCCAACCGTGCCGGCCCCTTTGGCATCCTGCAACCGGTGGCGGATGCGATAAAGGTGCTGGTAAAGGAAGACATTATCCCCGCCGCCAGCGATCGCTGGATTCACTGGCTAGCTCCAGTCATCGCCTTCGTCCCCGCTATGGCAATCTTTGCTGTTATACCCTTTGAGGGGAGGGCAATCTTTGCCGACCTTAACATCGGCATTCTTTACATAATCGCTATCTCCTCCCTGGGCGTGATCGGGGTTTTTATGGCCGGCTGGGGATCCAATAATAAATTTTCGATGATCAGCGCCATGCGCTCCATAGCCCAGATGGTAAGCTATGAAATCCCACTGGTGCTTTCCATTGCCGGGGTGCTCATAATCGCCGGATCCCTCTCCATGACGAGCATCGTAGAGGCACAGAATGTCCCCTTCTTCCTGCTCCAACCCCTGGGATTCCTGATCTTCTTCATCGCCGCTGCCGCCGAGCTCCAGCGCACCCCTTTCGACCTCCTGGAAGCGGAGTCCGAGATCGTCGCCGGCTACCATATCGAATACTCGGGGATGAAGTTCGCCCTCTTCTACCTCGGGGAGTACACCCATGCCTTCGCCATTTCTGCCATCGTGGCCACCCTTTTCCTCGGTGGCTGGCACGGCGTGCTGCTGCCCGGCGCCCTGTGGTTCATGATAAAGGTATTTTTGGTCTTTGGTGCTCTTATCTGGGTTCGCAGCACACTGCCCCGACTGAGGGTGGACCAACTGATGGCCTTTGCCTGGAAATGTCTTTTCCCCCTGGCGGTGATCAACCTCTTTGTCACCGCAATCGAGGTTGTCATTTGGCCTGAGTTTCCATGGCAGCTTATGATCCTCAATATCCTCATTGCCGCCCTGTTGATAGTCCTGTGGTCGGGCTTCTTCAGGGTAGCAGGGGAGAGGGTGCGCTTCAAAAGATACGGGCGAGGCATTGGCAAGGGCATGACGGTAACCTTCGGGCATCTCTTTCGCCCCCCGATCACAGTACAGTATCCAGAGCAGAGGCTCACCGTTTCCAAGCGGGCCCGAGGTAACCGGTTTATTTGGGATGATAGTAAGCGTGCCCCCTGTGTGTTGGCGTGTCCTGCCAGGGTGGATGCTCAGGGCTATGTCACCCTTATTTCCCAGGGCAAGTTTAAGGAGGCACTTGAACTCGTCAGGCGAAATCTTCCTTTCCCAGCCGTCTGTGGTAGAGTTTGCACTCATCCGTGCGAAACAGCATGCAATCGGGGGAAGATAGATGAACCCATCGCTATCCGCGACCTCAAGCGCTTCCTGGCTGACTACGAAATGAGAGCGGAGGAAGAAGAGATAACCCCTGCTCCACGCACCAAAGAGGAAAGGGTGGCTATTATTGGCTCAGGTCCAGGAGGTTTAACTGCAGCTCGTGATCTGGTAAACATGGGCTATGGGGTGACCGTCTTTGAAGCGCTCCCTATTCCTGGCGGGATGCTGGCTGTGGGTATTCCAGAGTATCGCTTGCCCAAGGACATACTTCAAAAAGAGATCGAGGCTATTCAAAAACTCGGTGTCGAGATAAGGCTGAACAGCCCTGTAGGCAAAGATGGCCTGACCCTGGAGGCTCTTTACAAGCAGTATGAAGCAATTCTTGTGGCTGTGGGTGCCCACGACAGCATGAGACTGAATATCCCCGGTGAGGAATTTGAGGGCGTGTATCACGGTGTTTCCTTCCTCAGAGATGTAAGCCTGGGTAAAGAGGTCAAGGTGGGGGAAAGGGTGGCCATAATTGGCGGGGGTAACGTAGCTATCGATGCTGCCAGAACAGCCCTCCGACTTGGCTCCAAGGAAGTAATCATTGTCTATCGGAGGTCAAGGCAGGAGATGCCCGCCAGCGAGGAGGAGATAGAAGAGGCTGAGCATGAGGGGATCAAGCTCAATTATCTGGCGGCGCCGGTCAAAGTCCTGGGCAAGCAAGGAAAGGTAGTGAGCTTGGAGTGTATTCGGATGGAGTTGGGCGAACCTGATGACAGCGGCAGAAGGCGCCCAATACCTGTTGAGGGGTCTGAATTTGTCCTTGACATCGACATGCTCATCCCGGCCATCGGTCAAACCCCTGACCTCGCCTTCCTACCAGGGGACCATGAATTCCTCATAACAGCTAGAGGAACGTTTGAGGCCGATCCTGCCTCTTTAGCTACTAATATACCTGGCATATTCGCCTGCGGCGATGCCGTAACCGGACCGGCTACAGCTATTGAGGCGGTAGCAGCTGGAAGCAAAGCCGCCATCGCCATTGATATCTACCTCCGTGGGGAAGAAGTGGTGCTAGAGGAAAGGCTACCGCTACATGAGGTAGTTATTGAGGATATGGATACCAGTGACATAGTGAGTAAGGATAGGCAGCCTCTGCCTCATCTCTCCCTCAGGGAAAGAACCCCCGGATTTAAGGAAGTAAATCTCGGCTTTACAGAGGAAATGGCTGCAGAAGAAGCCAATAGGTGCCTCAACTGTGGTGTTTGCTCTTGGTGTCAACAGTGTGAAAAGGCATGCCCCCAGGGGGTTATCAAGATAGAATGGGACCGCACTCAGGAGGAGGAGCTAGGGGTGAAAAGGTTTGACATCGACCTTACAGCCTGCATATTCTGTGGCCTGTGCATCGAGGCATGCCCCGCCCACAGGCTTTATTTCGAGAGAGGCTATGAGACATCCACCTACTGCTTCGGAGACATAGCGCTGGATAAGGAGGGGCTAAGACCATCCCCCCAGAAGCAGCCGAGCGCCTATGCCCGACCCGAGCTTGAGCCGACCTTGCCCCAACAGACCCTTCTCGTAGACCGCACCAAGGTGAGGAAAGGATAGCGTTGGAAGTAGCCTTCTGGATTCTGGCAGTAATTAGTGTAGCCTCAGCCCTGGCGGTGGTTTTCCTCCGCCATATCTTCCGTGCTGCCCTATTTCTGGTTCTGTGCTTCTTCGCCATAGCTGGAATCTACGCCACCCTTAATGCCGATTTTCTAGCCGCAGCCCAGGTGCTGATCTATGTCGGCGCAATAGCGGTACTTATCATCTTTGCCATCATGCTCACCAGAGAGACTCAGCAGGGAAGTCCTTCAGGCAGGTTTCGCCTTATCGCCTTTCTGGTGGGGGCTATGTTCCTGGTCACCATGATCCTGGTGGTGACCGGCACTGACTGGCAAGTGATCACCGAGGCTCCCACTGAGCCCACAACCTCATCCCTCGCTCAGGCACTTTTTAGCCGCGAGGAGGGCTTTGTCCTCCCCTTTGAAATAGTGGCAGCGCTTTTGCTGGCGGCGGTGATCGGAGCCATCGCCCTGGTTAGGGAGAAATAGATGACTGTCGGACTTGAGCATTTTCTCATCCTTTCCGCAATCCTTTTCTCCATAGGTTTATATGGCGCTCTGGCGAAGCGGAATGCGGTGGTCATTCTGATGTCCATCGAAATCATGCTCAATGCAGTGAATATCGCCATGGTTGCCTTCTGGCGGTATGGCCATCTCATCACCGGCCAGGTGTTTGCCATCTTCATTATGGTGGTGGCCGCCGCTGAGGCTGCTGTGGGCTTGGCAATAATAATTTCCATTTATCGCAGTCGGGAAACGGTGGATGTGGAGAAAATTGACCTGATGAAATGGTAGCATATTGAGGAAGGACTGATGCCATCTGGTGTACCGTTAGCTATTTTCCTTCTCCCCTTCTTCTCGTTCATTGTTATCTCTTTTGTCATCAGGCCCTTCCTCAACAGCAAGCCGCAGCTCAGTGGGTACATCACCATTACCTCCATTGGCACCTCTCTAATTCTTTCCCTTTGGGTCCTGGCTGAGGTAAGCAGTGCTCCGGGGCACATGCTCTCCATGCCCGACTACGAGTGGCTGGTCATCGGCGATACCGTAATTCGGTTCGGGGTAACCGTAGATGCACTGGCTGCGATTATGCTCATCGTGGTCACCTCAGTCAGCTTGCTGGTTCAGGTCTACTCCCAGGGTTACATGCATGGCGACCCCGGCTATTCCCGCTACTTCGCCTTCATGTCGCTATTCACCGCCTTCATGCTGGGGCTGGTCTTGGCCGATAACCTCATCATACTCTATGTATTCTGGGAGGGGGTGGGACTCTGCTCCTATCTCCTTATCGGCTTCTGGTTCCACCGACCGGCGGCAGCAAGGGCGGCGACCAAGGCGTTTATCGTCACCCGCATTGGCGATTTCGGCTTCTTGGCCGCCATCCTTTTCCTCTACTTCAAGACGGGCACTTTCGACATCGGGGAGCTCCACCACCTGGCCCTGGCGGGCGCCATTGGGGGCACAGTCCTCACCTGGGCTGCAATCGGCGTCTTCTCCGGGGCAATAGGCAAGTCAGCGCAATTCCCGCTCCATACCTGGCTTCCCGATGCCATGGAGGGTCCGACCCCGGTGAGCGCCTTGATCCATGCAGCCACCATGGTGGCTGCCGGCATATATCTGGTGGCTCGCATGTTCCCTATATTTGCCTCCTCCCTTACAGCAGTAACCACAGTGGCGGCAATCGGAGGCTTTACCGCTATCTTCGCTGCCACCATGGGCCTGGTGATGAACGATATTAAGCGGGTACTGGCCTACTCCACCATCAGCCAATTGGGCTACATGATGCTGGGTTTAGGAGTGGTAGGCATAGGCGTGGCCAACGATGCCATTTCCTTAGAGGTTGGTTTGGGGCTAGGTGTGGCAGTAGGCATTTTCCATCTGTTCAATCACGCCTTCTTCAAGTCGCTCCTCTTCCTGGGCGCAGGGAGTGTTAATCATGCCACCGGCACCTTTGACATTCGGGAGATGGGCGGACTGAGAAAGGTGATGCCCTGGACTTATGCCACCTTCCTCATCGCTTCCCTCAGCATCGTCGGTATCTGGCCTCTGGCCGGGTTCTGGAGCAAAGAGGGCATCCTGGACCATGCCTGGGACCATCAAACCGCATTATTCTTCCTGGCTATGATCACGGTCTTCATGACCGCCTTCTACATGTTCCGCCTAGTCTTCCTCACCTTTGCTGGAGAGTATCGCGGTGGCAATGCTGGCCACGGTGGGGCAAGCGCCCACGCTCCCTCACTTCGGGAGTCACCCCTGATGATGGTGGCGCCCATGGGCTTATTGGCCATCCTCGCCGTGATCTCGGGGTGGCTGCCGGTAAGCAGCTTCTTAGGCGGGAAATCGGAGAGCTTCTTCGGTGCCCTTGCCCACCCTATGGCCTGGGTCTCCATGGTATTGGCTGGTTTGGGCATCCTTCTTGCCTACGCCCTGTATAGCGCAAGATGGCTTTCTGTGGAATCATTGCGGCGGCGCTTTGCCCCTCTTCATACGCTCTTTTCCCGGAAGTACTGGTTCGATGAGCTCTACGAGAGGGTGATCGTGGTCAGGGTTCTGGTGGACGGGATTTTCGCTCTCCTTAACTGGTTTGATACCCGCATTGTCGATGGCGTGGTGAACGGCGTGGCTGGTGGCACCATAGCGGCGGGTAGAGTGATAAGAAGACTGGAGACAGGACAATTGCAGGTCTATGGGATTGCCATCTTTATCGGCGTCTTGGCTATTGTCGCCTGTTTCTTAATCTTTGGTTAGAAAATAATAGGAGAGAAGGCTTTTGGACTTTCCTTATCTCTCAATAATCGTCTTTCTCCCCATAATCGGGGCTATTCTCATTGCCCTTCTGCCTCACGCTGATCCGAGGCGGATAAAGCTCACTGCGGCCTTTTTCACCCTGGTCACTTTTGCCCTGTCTTTGTCTTTGTTCTTCATGTTTGACCAGTCACTGGAAGGCGCCCAGTTCGTGGAAAGGGCATCGTGGATTCCCCCCCTCGACGCTCAATACTTCCTCGGCATCGATGGGCTGAGCCTGCCGATGCTTATTCTGGCCACATTCCTGGGCTTCATCGCTGTCCTCGTCTCATGGAAGATTGACCTCAGGGTTCGGGAATACTTTGCCTGGCTCCTGGTGCTTGAAACCGGTGTCCTGGGTGTCTTTTGCTCCCTGGACCTGCTGCTCTTCTTCCTCTTCTGGGAAGTGGAGATCCTGCCCATGTATCTCTTGATCTCCATCTGGGGCACGGGGAGGAAAGAGTATTCAGCAATGAAATTCGTTATTTTTACCCTTGCCGGCAGTGCCATGATGCTGGCTGGAATTCTGCTCCTCTATTTCCATGGCGGCACCTTCGACATGATGGAGCTGGCCGGGATGGGGCTTGAGGGAGCCATAAGCACCCTGCTGGCCACAGCGATCTTCTTCCTCCTCTTCATCGGCTATGCGGTTAAGCTGCCTGTTTTCCCCTTTCACACCTGGCTGCCGGATGCCCATACCGACGCTCCCACGGCGGTAAGCGTCATCCTCGCCGGGATACTGCTCAAGATGGGTGGCTACGCCATTATTCGCGTCTGCGTCAGCATATTCCCCGGCGTATCGCAAGACTATGCTGTGCTTCTCGTGGCTTTAGCTTTGGTCAATATTCTTTATGGGGCGGCAGTAACCTTTAGACAGCGGGACCTGAAACGGCTGATTGCATATAGCAGCATCAGCCATATGGGCTATGTGCTCTTGGGCATCTTTGCCCTGAGCCAGGTGAGCATGACCGGTGCCACCCTCCAGATGTTCAGCCATGGCCTGATTACCGGGCTTCTCTTCGCCCTTGTCGGGCTGGTCTACAACAAGACGCATGTCAGGGATATCACCCAGCTTGGCGGTCTTGCCCGCCGCATGCCAATCATTGCTGTCGTCTTCAGTGTCGCCGGGCTTGCTGCCCTTGGGCTTCCCGGCACCAGCGGCTTCGCTGCTGAGTTTCTGGTATTCCTCGGCAGCTTCAAGAGCACATTGGTTGATGGCATCCAGACCTATGCCATCCTTGGCATCGTGGGCATCGTGCTCACCGCAGGATATATCCTTTGGCTATTGCAACGAGTTTTCTATGGCCCAGCCAAGGCCCAGTATGATGGGGTGCCCGATGCCGATAGGCTTGAGCGGTTTACCATCTTCTCCATGGTGGCGGTGATCATGCTCATCGGCATCTATCCCGCAGTGCTAACCGATATCATCAAGACGGGGGTGTCGCCAATAATGGCCTCTTTGGGCCTGTGACAAGGTGTCTTATGCAGGAAAACGATTTATGGGCTAATTATCGAGAGGTCTTGAATTGAACGTTTATCTGCTATCGCCTGCGATGAGCCTCTGTGGCCTGGCCATAGTGGTGATCCTGCTCGACCTCGTCCTCAAGCGGAAGTGGATCCTGGGAGCAGTGAGTGTCGCTGGACTCATTGTCCCCGCCGCCTTTACCCTTGCCCTGTGGGGAAGAGAGGAGACCTCCTTTAATGGAATGCTGGCGGTGGACGAGTTCTCCCTGTTCTTCAACCTCTTTTTCCTGGTGTGCGCGGCATTGGTCATCCTCTCCTCTATGGATTATGTATCCAAATTCAAGGCGTTTCAGGGAGAGTACTATGCCCTTGTTCTCCTCGCTGCTACGGGGATGATGCTTATGGCATCCACCAGGGAGTTGATCTCGGTCTATGTTGCCTTGGAGTTAACCGCCATTTCCCTTTATGCCTTGACTGGCTTTTTGAAGGACCCCAAGTCCAGCGAAGCGGGGATAAAATATCTCCTCCTCGGGGCGGTGGCCAGCGCCGTTTTGCTCTACGGCATGGCCATGGTTTTCGGACTCAGCGGCAGCACCCATTTTAAGGATATCGCTGCGGCAATCCCGGGAGGGGTGTTGGATAATCCAGCACTGCTCATGGGAATGGTGTTATTGGTGGCTGGCTTTGGCTTTAAGATTGCTACCGTCCCCTTCCAGATGTGGGTCCCCGATGTCTACGAAGGAGCGCCGACGCCGATAACCGCCTATCTCTCCGTTGCCAGCAAGGCTGCCGGGTTTGCCGTAATCCTCAGGGTTTTCTATGAGGCCCTGGGGCCGGTGAGCCTGGACTGGGGGATAATGTTTGGTGTCCTAGCCGCCATTACCATGACCCTGGGCAACGTGGTGGCTATCGCCCAGACGAACATAAAGCGTATGCTGGGGTATTCCAGCATCGCCCAGGCGGGCTACCTGATGATAGGACTGGCTGCCGTCAGCGCCCTCGGTCGCAGCGGCCTGGTCTTCTTCCTCATTGCCTATGCTCTTACCAATCTGGGAGCATTTATCGCCATCATCGCCATCTCCAACAAGACCAATAGCGACCTCATCAGCGACTACTCAGGAATGGCAAAGCGGGCCCCGCTTCTGGCATTAGCCCTTGGCCTGTGCCTCATCTCCCTTATCGGCATCCCGCCCACGGCTGGGTTCATGGCCAAAATATACATCTTCAATGCCGCGGTAGACCACGACCTGATGTGGCTGGTGATCGTGGCTGTAATTAATACCGCCATTTCCGCCTACTACTATCTAAGGGTGGTCAGGGTAATGTTTCTTGGCGCCCCCACATCAGAGGAGGCGATTCCCTCCTCAGGGGCGCTTCGTACCGCCCTCTCTGTTGCCTGCCTTGGTGTCCTCTTGCTCGGTGTTTACCCCTGGGCACTGCTGAAAATTGCTGAAACCGCTGTTAACGTGTTTCCTTGACAGCCTTAAATGGTGGTGATAGACTTCGCAATGCACGCTATAGCTCTCGCACTTGTTGATTTATTGGCCCAAAACCCGGTGATAACAGCTTGAAAAAGGTTGGAATTCTCTACCATCCCAAGATCGCCGCTGCTGGTGCCCTGGCAGAGGAGTTAGCGAGCTTTCTGCCTTCCCTTAAGACCTCAGTTTGGCTCTGCTCCGCCTGGGAGGAGGAGAAGGTCAAGACACAGGTAGAAGGTACAGAACTGATCCTCAGCGTTGGCGGCGATGGCACCATCCTCAGGGCTGCCCGCGCCGTTGTCCCCCGGGCTATTCCCATCGTTGGCATAAATCTGGGTAGGCTCGGATTTATGACTGAGCTCAGCGCCGATGAGGCGCAGGAAAAGATTCCCGCTTTTTTGGCCGGAGAAGGCTGGATCGATGAACGGGCTATGCTCCAGGCCGAGCTAGAGGGCAAAGCTCCCCTCCATGCCTTGAATGACGTGGTTGTAGGGCGGGGAGCCATATCCCGGGTGGTGTGGGTGGATGTCACTATCGATGGTGCCCCTCTAACCACTTATAAGGCCGATGGGGTTATCGTGGCCACTGCCACAGGGAGCACGGGCTACTCTCTGGCTGCTGCTGGCCCCATTCTCTACCCCTCTTCCAGGGATATATTGCTCAACCCTGTTTCTCCTCACCCTATCTATGCCAACCCGACCTTGGTTCCACCAACGGCCACCGTGGAACTGAAAGTGCATACTGACTATCAGGCGATGCTCAGCATCGATGGCCAGATAGATATCGAGCTGAAGAGCGGGGACAGCATCCTGGTCAGGCTTAGCCCTCATGTTACCCGTTTTCTCAGGGCCCAGCCGCCCACTTTTTTCTATAGTAGTTTGATGGAGAGATTGCTACAGAGGTGATGAAATGAAGGTGGAAAAGGCGCGCATCGACGACATACCTCAAATTCATCGGCTGGTCAATCACTTTGCCGATAAGGGGGAGATGTTGCCCCGCGCCATAAGCGAGCTCTATGAGAACATCAGGGACCTATTTGTGGTCAAAGATGGCGACCAGCTAATTGCCTGTGCTGCGTTCCATATATTCTGGTCCGATCTGGCCGAGATCAGGTCCGTCGCCGTTGTCGAGGAGAAGCAGGAGCAGGGGGCTGGTGCCTTGCTCATTCAGGCCTGCCTTGAGGAGGCGAGAGACCTGGGCCTTGAGACTGTCTTTTGCCTTACCTATAAGCCAGATTTCTTCGAGCGCTTTGGTTTTCATCGAGTGGACGTTATGAACCTGCCGCGCAAGGTCTGGGGGGAGTGCCAGCGCTGCCCCAAGTTCCCCAACTGCGATGAGATCGCTCTGGTCTATAAGCTGGAGCACCCCAGGAGCAGCCCTTAATGAAGGAGCGAACCCTGGAGAGCGAGCGAATCTATGAAGGACGTGAGGTCTCCCTTAGAGTGGATACCGTTGAGTTGCCGTCCGGCAGGAGGACGACGCGAGAGGTGGTGGAGCACGTTGATTGTGTCGCCGTTGTCGCCCTGGATTCTGAGGATAATGTTATCCTGGTGCGCCAGTTTCGCCACCCTGCGGCGAGGGTGCTTCTGGAGATTCCAGCAGGGGGGATTGAGCCCGGTGAGAAGCCCTCAGATAGCGCAATCCGAGAGCTGGAGGAGGAGACCGGCTACCATGCCCGTAAGCTGGAGCATCTTGGCGGGTTCTACAGTAGCCCCGGCTTCTGCACCGAATATTTGCATCTCTTCCTCGCCACCGAGCTTGGCCAGGCTAAACCCCTTGCTCACCAGGACGAGATTATCGAGGTGGTGCGCCTCCCCTTAAGGGAGATGCCAAATCTTATAGCATCGGGCGAGATCTGTGATGCCAAGAGCATCGCTGGTCTTCTCAGTGTTCTAATCCGAGACTTAAGTTATAAAGGGGTATAGAAGGGAAAAGAGTGAGGATATGCCTCTTATGCAATAGAGGTAACATGTACTGCGGAGGGCAGGGAGTTTACCTCTATTATTTGTCCCGCGAGTTGCAGCGGCTGGGTCATGAGGTCGATGTGGTTGTCGGCCCCCCTTATCCTGATATTGCCCCCGGGGTAGAGGAACATAGAGTTGAAAACTTGAACTTCTTTGAGAATCGATTCCCCAAAAAGACACCGTTCAGGGTCTTCACCCCCCTTAACCTCTACGAGCTGGCAGTGACCCGGGTGGGGATGTTCCCCGAGATGTTCGCCTTCAGCATGAGAGCCTACGAGAAGGTGCGCCAACTCCTTTGCCAACGTCGATTCGACATCATCCACGACAATCAGACCCTGGGCTATGGGATACTGCTGATGAAGGCGTTCAAGATTCCCATCGTCGCCACGGTGCACCATCCCCTGCCTATCGATAGGAAGACCGACCTTGCCTATCTGGAGAGTGTAAAGGATAGATTGTGGCGCATAATGTTCTACCCGTTCCTGATGCAGCATGTGGTGACGAAGAGGATGGATCGGGTGATCACTGTCTCGGCGAGTGCCGCCGAGGAAACAAAGAATGTATTTAAGGTGCCCACCCAAAAGATGAGGGTGATTTACAATGGCATTGATACCACCATCTTCAGGAAACTGGATGGCGAGGGCAAGCAGCACGGGCACCTCATTATGGTGGGCAATACCCAGGACCGCAAGAAGGGGCTCGTCTATCTGCTTGAGGCCCTCCGCTTGCTCCAGAGGAAGAATGATGTCAAATTGACCATTGTCGATCGGGGACTGCCCGATAATGAGTATGCCCCCCAATTGGTGAACAGATATAGCCTTGATGGGAGGGTCAATTTTACCGGCAAAGTAGGCCTGGAGGAACTGGTTAAGCATTATGCCCGGGCGGAGGTGGCAGTGGTTCCCTCCCTCTATGAGGGCTTTGGTCTCCCCGCTGCCGAGGCCATGGCCTGCGGCCTGCCCGTGATCGCTACCAGTGCCGGGGCATTGCCTGAGGTAGTGGAGGATGGCAAAAGCGGCATCCTGGTGCCGCCCCAGGATGCTCATGCCTTAGCTAAGGCGATTGAGCAACTGCTCAGTGACGAGCAGTTGCGGCGGGTGATGGGGGAGGAGGGGAGGAAAAGAGTGCAAACGCATTTTACCTGGGAGCAGGCAGCGAAGAAAACGCTTGAGGTATACCAGGAGGTCTTGTAAGTGCTAACCGTCAATTTCAAGCTCCTCCCCGTAGATAGCGGCAATAGGGTCTTGGATGTTGGCTGCGGTGAGGGAAGGCATAGCTATGAGGTTTGCCGCTTGAACCATTGCGCCCTATGTGCTCTGGACATGGACTTCCAGTGCGTGAGGAAGACCCGCTACGTTCTACTCCACATGGATTCGCAGCGCGTTTCAAAAGGGTATTGGAATGTAATGCGCGCCGATGCCCTCAGCCTCCCGTTCAAAGATGCCTCCTTCGACAGGATAATATGCTCTGAGGTGCTGGAGCACGTGGCGGATGATGAGCTGGGGATCAGGGAGCTGGTGAGGGTACTGAAGCCTGGCGGGGCGATGGCCATCACCGTTCCCACTTACCTCACTGAAACAGTCTACTGGACCCTGGATCAAGACTATTATAACCATCCCGGCGGTCATGTGAGGAAGTATAAGACCCAAGAACTTTTGCGTTCTCTGGCAAGGAATCACATGGCTATTTACGCCATTCATCATGAGCATGCCTTCCATTCTATATATTGGCTGCTGCGCTGTATCTTCAGACTTAAGAATGAGGAGGCCCGAATTCCAGCTCTATACTTCAAACTGCTGGAGTGGCATATATTAACCAAGTCCAGGTTCATTAGCCTTATGGAGCGGATCTTAAACTTCGTCTTCCCCAAAAGCGTAGTTATTTACGCCAGGAAATTGTAACTATTGGGGGATTATGTTGAAAATATGCCTTCTTTGCTATCGGGGAAACAAGTACTGCGGCGGTCAGGGGATTTATCTCTATTACCTCTCCCGTGAATTGCAGCGCATGGGGCATGAGGTGGATGTAATAGTGGGACCTCCGTACCCCGATATTGCCGAGGGCATCAGGATGCACAGGTTGGAAAGCCTGAACCTCTACGATCGGCTAATTGAAGGGAAGAAGGGTTTTCTCCCCCAGGACAACCCGCTGCATATTCTCACTCCCCTCAACCTCTTCGAACTCGGGGCGACCTCCCTAGGTATGTTCCCGGAGATATTTACCTTCAGCATCAGAGCCTATCTCAGGATTCGCCAGCTTCTTCCCCATCATCGCTTCGATATTGTCCATGATAACCAGTGCCTGGCCTATGGTTTACTCCAGATAAGAGCCTCGGGGCTGCCTGTGGTGGCCACCATCCATCATCCACTGCCTATCGATACTAAGGCTGACCTGGCTCAGACATCAAGTATCCGAAAGAAGATCAGGCGCACCCTTTTCTATCCCCCGTTTATGCAGGGCATCGTCGCCAGAAGGCTGGATGGAGTGATTACCGATTCTGAGAGTTCGGCGCAGGAGATAAGGAGGATATTCAAGGTGCCCCCGGGCAAAATGAGAACCGTTTATCTCGGCGTGGATACCAACGTCTTCCGCAAACTGGACGGGCATAACAAGGAGTCCAATAGCCTGATAATGGTAGGCAGAACCGAGGATCGAAAGAAGGGCATCATCTACTTGCTTCAGGCCCTCAGACTGCTCAAGGGGGATGACCTCCGTCCCAAAGTGACCATTGTCGATCAGGTGAACTCAGGAAGCCTGGCCCTGGATTTGGTCAGTAAGTATGCACTACAGGATATGGTTAGCTTTACCGGGAGGTTAACCACAGAGGAGTTGGTGAGCCACTATTCAGCAGCGGAGGTTGCTATAACCCCCTCTGTTTATGAGGGTTTTGGGCTTCCTGTTGCCGAGGCTATGGCCTGCGAGGTCCCTGTGATCGCTACCCGTGCCGGGGCTCTTCCCGAAGTGGTGGGAGAAGGGGAGACCGGGATTTTGGTGCCTCCCCAGGACCCCCATGCCCTGGCCAGCGCTATCAAGCGCCTCCTTGCGGATGAATCTATGCGCCGCAGGATGGGCAGTGAGGGCAGAAGACGGGTACAAAAGCACTTCTCATGGCCAGAGGCGGCAAGTAAAATGCTTCAGGTATATGAGGAGGTTTTATCTCAGCGTCGCTAGCTCTTTGGGGTGCACTTGATAACGATGACATCGCTCAGCGAGGGAAATCTGCGAGCAATCCTATCCCCGAAGGCTAATATGATTGCTGAAATCCTCCGCGGCAAGAGGGCCAGTATCTTCCCCCAATAAGGAGCCATCCACAGCAAAGAGATGCCGAGGGTCTTTTTGACCTCAAAATGGCGACTGACCACGCTTTTGAGCAACTGGTAATCGAATTTGTAGGTATGGTCCGGAGGGGGCTGCCAAGGCTGCCTCTCATTCTTCTCCCGAAAGGGAAGCCTCTTGCCTATAGGATACCAAAGCCTCCCCAGGCGGCAGCTGAGGCTTTCGAAATTGGCGACAGCGATTATCGCCTCCCCATCGGGCTTGAGAACATGATGCATCTCCTCCACCGTCTTTTCCGGATCGAGGAAGTGGTCCAGGGAACCCTTGCACATGACTTTATCCAGGGAGTGCTTTCTGAACGGGAGTGCCTCACCAATCCCGCGTACCAGGGAAACATCGCTTTCGCCTACATGCCCTTTAGCCGCGGTGAGCATTTTCCTTGAGGGATCAAGTCCTATCGCCTTTCCCCCCTTTATCGCCAAATGGATGATGCCCATCGCCCGGCCACAGCCGATATCGAGAACAATCTCCCCCGGGGTGAGAGAAACCATGCCCAGGGTTTTCTCATCCACCTTGGAAAAGACGAAAGCGGTATCAGGATAAACCTTTTCTGGAACTACCCCGGCGTCATCCCACTCCAGGTCAACCCCTCTCTCCATTGGCCCTCCGCTTATCTGCCGTACTTTGCTTTCCCTTCCTGGTAGAGGTCGCCTCCGTGGGCGTCATTGACCACAGTAGCGGGGAAATTCTCCACCTCAAGGCGCAGGACAGCCTCGGCGCCCAACTCCTCATAGGCCACCGTATCCGACTTCTTGATCGCCCTGGCGATAAGGGCACCGGCACCGCCGATGGCGGCGAAATAGACCGCCTTGTGCTTTTTGATCGCCTCCTTCACCTCCTGGGAGCGAGACCCCTTACCTATCATCCCCTTAAGACCCTCGGTCAGCAAACGCGGTGAATAGGCATCCATGCGCCCACTGGTGGTGGGGCCAGCGGCACCGATAACCTGCCCCGGCTTGGCCGGTGAGGGGCCCATGAAATATATTGTCTGCCCCCGGACATCAAATGGCAAATCCTGTCCCTGATCCAGGGCCTCGACCATTCTCTTATGGGCTGCATCACGGCCAACATACATGACACCAGTAAGCAAAACGTTGTCCCCGGCTTTGAGGTCTCTTATGGCCTCGTCTGTCAAAGGTAGTGTAACTTTCTTCTGCATTGCTATCCTCCTTAGACCGAAGCGAGAACAATCGAAAGACTACCCCCGCGCCAGTTCGAATATCCTCTAGCTCCCTCCCAAATTTAGTGAAACCTATTAGCGTTTCGCTGTAAATTCTGGCACTGGCAGCTTGGGTTTTTCCTCTGCTGGAGGCGGAGCTACAAGAGACGGCTCTTTCTTTTTGCGCAATCTCAAAGTTTGTGCCAGCACTGTCCTCTTGAGCAATTGAATAGCCAAGGCGGGGTCCACCCCCTTAGGGCAAGCCTCAGAGCAAGCTCCGGCAAGGTGGCAAAGCCAAACGCCATGCCCAGAGTCAACTATAGCAGTCCTTTCCCTTACCCCCTCATCTCGACTATCTGCGCAATACCGATAAGCCTGAGCCAATGACTGAGGTCCTAAGAAGAGCACATCTGTAGCTGAAGTAGGGCAAGCCGCCAGGCATATCCCACATTTCACGCAATAGCTAAACTGCAAGTATTCCTCTAGCTCTTGAGGCGACTGGGTATATTCAGCAGTAGGCTCCTCCATCTCCTCACTATCCGAGCGCAGGATGTAAGGCTTTATTGCCTTGTGGCTCTCAAATAGTGGGATGAGATCAGGGATGAGGTCTTTTATGATGCCATAATTAGGCAGGGACTTGATTTCTACTACATCTTTCCCCAGCTCCTCCACCGGCGTGTGGCACGCGAGCTTGGGCAAGCCATTAATCAGCATGCCACAGGAGCCACAAATACCCATCCGGCACGAGGTGCGAAAGGCGAGGGTGTTATCTATCTTTTCCTTGATGTAGTTAAGACCATCAAGCACTGTCATACCTTTGGTGAAGGGGATGACAAACTCCTGCAAATGAGACTTCTCATCACGAGTGGGCTCATACCTTTGAACCCTGAACGTCAGTTCTTCCGCAGTTAAACTTTTCTCTTTCTCTGTCATAACCATCTCTCCTAGGAATAATAGGCATTAAGCGCAATAAAAGTTCCATATCCAAAGACGGCAATCCCGATTCCCATCATAATGTAATTAAGCGAACGGGCGATAACAGGCGGCCAAGGTAGCTCCATAAGAACAACCCTCAAACCATAAAGCGCGTGGTAAATAGCCACCGCCAAAAGGATAATGTAGAAGCTGGCCCAGCCGGCGCTGGTTGCCCTGTCCATTACACTGCCCCATGATGTTGGCTCCTCTATATGTACGCCAAAGACGCCAGCGAAATCATCCAACCGTAGCGCTGTGACATGTGCCGCGATAAGGAAAAACACAGCAACCCCGGTAATCAGCTGTAGAACACGAAAGTAAGATTGACGCATTGCACACCTCTATACTACAAAGTCAATTAGGATAAGGAGCAGAAGAATCGCTCCCAGCGCACCCATTGCCAATACGATGGGGCGCCTTCGTTGCAGAGCATGACTATAAGGATATATCGGTGGTTTGGGAGCACCTAAGGTGTAACCCAGTTGCTGCAGAATGAGCCTTAGCCCGTTAAGGGCATGGATGAGAAAGGCGGCAATAACAAGGTACTCCCCGACTGCGAATACCGGGTTCTCAAACAGGCTCATGGTGTCTTCCCAAAGCCCCTCTCCGCTAATGCGCATACCATTGGCTGTGAGGTGGAGGATGCCGTATAAAATTATGCCGAGCCCGGTCACCCTCTGGAGAGTATAGAGATAGCGCTCCACATTATATCTGCCAGCCCATACCCAACCCCAGATACCCAGGTAATTCTTCAACGGTTTCTTCTTCACTTCTGCCACGTTCATAGGTCAATACTTCCTTTCTACCGGCTGCCACATCGTAATGGTCATCGGAATATAGTCAAGCCGTGGTCCTTCTGGGGTATAGTAAGCCAAGGTATGTTTGCCCCAATTAACATCGTCTCTCTGGGGGCAGTCCCTCCGGGAATGAGACCCCCGAGATTCAGTGCGTGCTATTCCTCCGACTACGATCGCTTCTGCTATATCGAGGAGGTTAGCCACTTCCAAAATATTGAGAAGGTTAGTATTGTACACCCTGCTTTCGTCCTTGACCCGCACCCTCTTCATTCGCTCTCTTAATTCCCTTATTTTCTCTAGCGCCTTCTCCATCTCCGGACCGGTGCGGAAAACCCCCACCTGACGATCCATGGCGCTTTGCAGTTCGCTTCTGATGACGTAAACGTCTTCCTCGCCGCTCTGATGGCGGTACTGGTCAAATATGAGCGCCTCCTCCTGACGCACCCTTTCTTGAGAAACCGAAACCAGAGCTTTTTGTTCTCGGGCAAATTTAGCTGCTTTTTCACCGGTGATCTTCCCCCAGAGCAAGCACTCAGCAGTGGAATTGGAGCCGAGACGATTTGCCCCATGTAACGAAATACAAGCAGCCTCACCTGAAGCCCAGATTCCTTGTATTGGGGTTGCGCCATCGATATCGACATGGATACCACCCATGAAATAATGAGCCGCTGGTCGAATGGGGATAGGCTCATCAATAGGGTCGATGAAAGCCAACTTTATCGCCACCTCCCTTATTAAGGGCAGGCGCTCATTGATCTTCGCCGCACCGAGATGGCGCAGGTCTATGTGTAAGTAGTCCAGGCCGTCAGGTCCTGGGAATCCCCTTCCCTCCTCGATCTCAGTTATCTCGGAGCGAGACACGATATCCCTGGGAGCTGTTTCCTTTCTCTCAGGGGCATACTTTTCCATAAATCTTTCGCCCTTGTTATTTCTCAGATAGCCTCCTTCACCCCTCGCTGCTTCGGTAATTAGGATGCCGGAGGGTATCAGCCCAGTAGGATGAAACTGGACGAACTCCATGTCCTTGATTGGGAACCCAGCCCTGTAGGCCATGGCCAGGCCATCCCCGGTAGCGGTGAGGGAATAAGTGGTAAAACCAAACATACGACAGGCACCACCGGTAGCGATAACCAAAGCCTTCGCCCTGATCACGAAAAACTCGCCACTTGTCAAATCCCACACCGTTACCCCTTGAAAGGAATTGTCGCCCACCAAGATTGAGGTCACATAGCACTCATCATAACGGGTGACAGAGGCATACTTTTGGAGGATATCATAGAGGGTCTGCATCTCAAAGAAGCCGGTTTTATCGGCGGCGAAAACAGCTCGGTCGAAGGTATGACCACCAAAGGCTCGTTGGTCGATGCGACCATCAGGACGGCGCGACCAGGGGATACCCCAGTGCTCTAGCTGCAGGATCTCTTGCGGCATTTCTTCGACGAAGCGCTGCACAACATCCTGGTCAGCCAGGAAGTCGCTTCCCCTCACTGTGTCCCAGGCATGCAGCTCGAAGCTATCGCCCTCTTCGGGGCGCATCATTGCCGCTGTACCGCCTTCGGCACAAACCGAGTGGGAACGCATTAGCTGAACTTTGGAAACGATGGCAATATCCAGCTCCCCTTTGCTCACCCGGGCTGCCTCAACCGCCGCTCGCAGTCCTGCTATCCCAGAGCCTAAAACTAGCAGATCGTGACTAACACCATTCATTCTACCCCCTTATCGACATCAGCAAAATGGCTCCGAATGAAATATGAGACTACACTGAGCCCTGGAGCCATCTCGCTGAAAGCTCGACGGTCATAATTTTGCCTTTTTCTTCACACCCTGTGATTTTGGCGGGGGGAGTTCCATGGCAAAGGACATAAGATACCTTGGAGAGCATTGACCACGCTAATAGTACAAGGACATGATCTCCCCCCATCTCCTTAACCTTTGCCACAAATTCGCTTTGCAGCCTGTTACTGGAAATGGTGAGCGCCTCTAAAGCACCGCCTCCTTGTGCCGAGCAGCGTGGCATTGCAGGTTTACCGCCACGGGAAGGCTGGCTATGTGCGCAGGGAAGACCTCAGCATGCACCGCTAGGGCAGTAATTCTTCCCCCGAAGCCTTGCGGTCCAACGCCGGTATTATTAACCCGTTCCAGGATTTCCCGCTCTAGCTCCGCCACCTCAGGGTCAGGATTAGGCTCTCCCACCCGGCGCAGCAGCACCTTCTTGGCCAGGATCATTGCCTTGTCTGCCGTGCCTCCAATCCCCACCCCGACAATCACCGGAGGACAAGGATTGCTTCCCGCCTCGTCAACCGCCCTCACCACGAAGTCGACGACCCCCTGGCGACCTTCCGCCGGCTTGAGCATGGCAAGGCGGCTCATATTCTCACTGCCGCCTCCTTTGGGCATCACCGTGATGTGGAGCTTATCGCCGCTCACCACTTCGGTGTGAATAACAGCAGGGGTGTTATCCCTGGTGTTCACCCTTGCCGAGAAGGGCTGGCGCGCTATCGACTTTCGCAGATAACCCTCGTTGTAGCCCTGGCGTACCCCCTCCTCCACCGCAGCGTAAAGGTCGCCGCCGACGATGTGAACATCCTGGCCCAGCTCGAGATAGACCACAGCGAAGCCACAGTCCTGACAAATAGGAATGCGCTCCTTAGCCGCAATATCCGCATTTTCCAGAATCTGCTCTAAGACCTGGCGTCCTAAAGGGGACTCCTCCCTCTCTATCCCCTGCTTCAGGGAATCCAAGACATCATCCCCAAGAAAGAAGTTTGCCTCCTGAAACAGGCGAGCCACGGTTTCGGTCACTTTCTTGGCATCAATCTCTCTCATAGCCCTTACCCTTAATCAGAGCTTCATAATGTTGACCAGCTCCCTCACCGCCTCAGCTGACTTCTTCAGCGCAGCATCCTCCTCAGAGTCCAGCTTTATCTCGATGATTTGCTCGACCCCATTCGCCCCCACCTTTATCGGGACGCTCAAAAATACCCCCTTGATGCCATATTCGCCATCGAGATAAACGGCGCAAGGGAGTATCCTCTTCTTATCGAGGAGGATTGAATCCACCATCTGGGCCACCGCCGCCGATGGGGCATAGTAAGCACTGCCAGTCTTGAGCAGGCTAACGATCTCGCCGCCGCCCTTCACCGTGCGCGTGACGATACGCTCGATGGTCTCTGGGGGCAGAATATTGGTTATCGGCACGCCGCCAACAGTGGAGAGTCTGGGGATGGGCACCATGCTATCGCCATGTCCCCCCAGGACACAGGCAAAGACATCCTCCACCGAGACATCGAGTTCCGCAGCGAGGAAGGTTCTAAATCTGGTGGTATCGAGGATGCCTGACATGCCTATAACACGGTTCTTGGGAAACTTACTCACATGAAGCGCGAGTTGAGCCATAGCATCCAGGGGGTTGGTAACCACGATAATGATGCAATTAGGGGAATACTTCACCACGCTCTCGGTGACCCCTTTAATGATCTCCATATTGGTGAACAGCAGGTCGTCCCGGCTCATCCCTGGCTTTCTCGGCACACCAGAGGTGATGACAGCGATGTCGGAATCCGCCGTCTCCTCATAGCTGTTGCTGCCGATGAGGCGGGCATCGGAAGAAACCACAGGGCCGCTCTCGAGCATGTCCAGGGCCTTCCCCTGGGGTAGCCCCTCGATAATGTCCACCAGCACCACATCGGCATGTCCCCGCTCAGCGAGCCTTTGGACGCAACTAGCGCCTACATTCCCGGCACCAACAACTGTTACTTTTTTGCGCATCGTCCTACTCCTCCATTTTTTCTATTACTGCGTCAGCTACCTCGGAAGTGCTCACCGCTGTGGGGTCGTTGCGATCGGGCTTCATGTCGTAGGTAACCGACTTTCCTTCGACGATAACCTTTGCTACCGCCCTTTCCACCCGATCGGCGACTTCTTTCTCCCCCAGATAGCGCAGCATCATCACCCCTGAGAGCATCATGGCCATAGGGTTTACCTTGTTTTGCCCCGTATATTTTGGGGCGCTGCCGTGCGTGGGTTCAAATACAGCGATATCGTCCCCTATGTTGGCACCAGGGGCAAGGCCGAGGCCACCGATGAGACCAGCACAAAGCTCGGAGACGATGTCCCCGTAGAGATTGGGCAGAACGAGGACGTCGTGTCGCTGGGGGAAGCGCGCCAGTTGCATGCAAAGGCTATCGACGATTATGGTTTCAAAATCTATATCGGGGTATTCCCGGGCTACCTTGGAGGCAGTGGAGAGGAACAGGCCATCAGTGTATTTCAGGATGTTTGCTTTGTGAACCGCGGTCACCCTTTTCCTGTTATTGGCACGAGCGTAGTCGAAAGCATACTTCACAATCCTTCTCGTGGCGCTTTCGGAGATGGCCTTGATGCTAAAGTTCGAATCGTCCCTGATCCCATCAGCGCCGGACTCGATGATGAAACGAGCAAGCATCTCCCCTTCCACGGTCTCCCTTTCGAACTCGATCCCAAGATAAAGGTCCTCCGTGTTCTCCCTAATGACCACAATATCCACATCTGGGTGCAAAGTGGGGGCCCCGGGGTAGCTCTTACAAGGGCGGAGGCAAACATAAAGGTCCAGCTCTTTGCGCACCGCTACGTTGACGCTTCTAAAGCCAGAGCCTATGGGGGTAGTGATGGGGCCTTTAAGGGCTACCTTGTGTCTCCTGATCGAGTCCAGCACATAACCGGGGAGAGGAGTGCCATATGTGTCCTGGGCACGGTCGCCGGCGTAGGCCATATCCCAGTTGAACTTGACCCCCGTGGCTTCCAGCACCCTCACCGCAGCCTCGGTAACCTCAGGACCGATGCCATCGCCAGGGATCAGGGTAACATCATAGGCCAAGTCGCCGCTCCTTTCTAAGAGATGTCGAAGTCTTTGTGCTTCTTAATATACGGGATAAGCCCGCCTTCATCAATAATGCTGAGCATTACCTCGGGGAATTTGCCTGAGGTAAGCTCTGACCCGGTGGTAACATTCTTAACCTTACCTCCCTTGAGATCAACCTCAAGCTCATCCCCATCCCTTATTTTATCACTATCACAAATCAAAACGGGAAGCCCCACATTTATTGCGTTTCTAAAGAAGATTCGTGCCACCGATTTTGCCACGATGGCGCTCACCCCGGCCATCTTTATGATGACCGCAGCATGCTCTCGGCTAGAGCCTTGACCAAAGTTCCTGCCGGCAACAATGAAGTCTCCGGGCTTCACCCGGGAAACAAAATCAGGGTTAACATCCTCGAGAAGATGCTTCGCCAGCTCAGGCAAGTTGCTCCTGAGGTGAAACCACCTCCCGGGCGCGATGTCATCTGTGGAGATATTATCCCCGAACTTAAACGCTCTTCCCCTAAGCATCTACAATAGCTCCCTGGGGTCAGTGATTTCGCCAGCGATGGCAGTGGCAGCAGCGGTAGCTGGACTTCCCAGATAGATAAAACTCTGGGGATTGCCCATGCGCCCCCTAAAATTGCGGTTGGCGGTAGAAAGGCAGCGCTCCCCATCGCCTAGGACTCCCTGGTGGATTCCCACGCACGGGCCACAACCAGGAGGCAAAACTGTTGCCCCTGCCTCGAGGAAGTCCGTGATATAACCAGCATTCATCGCCGCCATAAGCACCTTTCTGGAGGCGGGGGCAATTATCAGCCTGGTGGTAGGATGGCGTTTTCGTCCTTTTAGCATTTTGGCGGCAATCGCCATATCCTCCAACCGACCATTAGTGCAGGTGCCGATAAATACCTGCTCGATTTTTTCGCCCTTTAGGTCTTTGGCTAAGGCGACGTTATCCACAGCATGGGGCATGGAAACCGCAGGCTCCAGAGAAGTGACATCGATTTCGATAGTTTGTTCATACTCGGCATCGGGATCAGGTTGAAAAGAGCGAAAAAGATCGCCCCGACCTCGAAATTCCAGATAGCGGCGGGTGATGTCATCGGAGGAGAAGATCCCTGCTTTGGCCCCTGCCTCCACCGTCATATTAGCTAGAGTGAAACGCGCAGACATATTCATATTATCAATGGTTGGACCACAAAACTCCAGTGCCTTGTAGGTAGCGCCATCGGCACCGATGATCCCGATAAGGTGAAGACTGAGGTCCTTAGCATACACCCCTTCTTTAAAGCCGCCGCTCACCACTACCTTGAAGCTCTCCGGCACCCTGAGCCAGGTCTTCCCCAGGGCGATGGCAATGGCGACATCGGTAGAGCCCATCCCGGTGGCGAAGGCACTCAGCGCCCCAGCGGTGACGGTATGAGAGTCAGCGCCAATTATTACCTCGCCAGGGTTGGCATAGGATTCCACAACGATCTGGTGACAGATACCCTCCCCGATGTCACAAAGCTGGGCACCATTCTTCACCGCGAAGTCGCGGATAAGGACATGGTCGTTAGCTAGCTCTGGGGTTGGGCTCGGCGAAGCATGGTCGATAAAAAACACCACCCGTTTGGGGTTGGCCACCTGCTCAAGCCCGCTCGCTGCAAGCTGCCTCAACGCCAGAGGCGCAGTGCCATCTTGAAGGAAAGCCAGATCGACCTTGGCAATAACTATGTCTCCGGCGCGGGCATCACTCCCCGAATTCTGGCTCAGTATCTTCTCAGCGAGGGTTTTCCCCATGGCAGCGCTAACCGATTACCGCTAAGACATCGTCTTTCGCCACCCGATCCCCTGATTTGAACCTCAGTTCCTTGATTGTTCCATCGATAGGGGCAGGGATGGTGGTCTCCATCTTCATCGCCTCTAATATAACCACTGTATCGCCAGCTTTAACCTGTTGTCCCACCTCCGCCTCGTATCTGATGATCATCCCAGGCATGGGGGCGAGGACGGCTCCCTCTACGGCGACTGCTGGTGCCGCCTTTGGCGGGGCTGCGGGAGCGGAAGCGGTGGCAGGTCGGTTGGCAGGCATTGCAGAAATGCGCGTCCCTCCTGTCGGCTCTACCTCCACCTGGTAGTACTCATCGCCGACAAAGACGTTGTAAACTCGGAGCCCTGGCCCCTTGGCCGGAACCGGTTTCTCCACCTTCTCCACCAGCTTGCCCGCTTTCGCCTTGGCAATGAGCTCATCCTCCCGCTTTATCTCCTCCATGGTCTTGGGGGCACGGGGAGGCTTCCAATCCGATGGGATCTCCTTGTCCAATCCATACTTGTATCTCAGGAAGCGCATCCCGGTGGTAGGATAGAGGGCGTAGGTTAACACATCCTTGTCATCTTTGGCGATGTCTTTGGCAGCCTCTCTCGCTTTTTCCAACTCGGGCTCAACCATATCTGCAGCACGACAGGTGATCGGCTCCTCGCCACGCTCATAGCCTTTAAGAACCATCTTCTGGATCTTAGGGTCAATGGGAACTGGTGGCTTGCCATATAGGCCCCAACAGTAGTCCTTCACCTCTTTCGAGATAAACTTGTAAGGCCCGAGGAGGGTGTTCTGAACCGCTTGAACCCCCACAATCTGGCTTGTAGGAGTAACCAGAGGAGGAGAACCAAGCTCCGCTCGAGTTTTGGCCGTCATTGCCCGGCATTCATCCAACCTATCAAGTGCATCAGCCTCCCTTAGCTGTGACACCAGGTTGGTGGTCATCCCACCAGGGATCTGGTGGACGAGGACGCCAGCGTCGATAACCGACATCCGCGAGGTGTCCAGGAAATCCCTGTACTTGGGGGCTATCTGCTCAAGCATCTGACCACAGTTGAATAGCTGCTCGATATCAAGCCCGGTATCCCTATCAGTCCCATAGAGAGCCACCACTAAAGGCTCGATCGCCGGCTGTGAAGACCTTAAGGCAAAGGGGGATAGAGCGGTATCGATGATATCAACCCCGGCCTCGATTGCTTTTAGCAGAGACATGGAACCCTGCCCGCTAGTGTAGTGGGTATGGAGCTCGATAGGGACATCTAATGCCTCCTTTAGAGCTTTGATTAGCTCATAGGCATCATATGGGGATATCAGCCCTGCCTGGTCCTTAATGCAGATGCTATCAGCACCCAAATCCCGCAGGGTGAGGGCCTTCTTGACATAATAATCCATGCTATACACCGGTCCACCCATCCTGGGCTGTGTGAGGGAATAACATATAGCCCCTTGGTAATGCTTTCCCGTTTTCTTGATTGCCTTAGCGGCGCGTTCGTGATTGCGCTCATCATTCACGGCATCAAAGACGCGGAAGATATCAATCCCGGCATCGGCAGCATTCTCAACGAAGCAATCGACCAAGTCATCAGGGTGGTTTCGATAGGCAACCAGGTTCTGCCCTCTGAGAAGCATCATAAGCGGGGTGTCGGGCATGAGTTTTTTTAATATCCGAGGCCTATCCCAAGGATCCTCACCCAAAAAGCGGTGTGGGACATCAAAGGTTGCCCCTCCCCAAACCTCCATGGAATAGAAGCCACACTTATTCATCTCCGCAGCCATCCATTCCATATCCTCGGTTCGCATCCTGGTAGCGAGACAGGACTGGTGTCCATCCCGAAAGGTAGTATCACAGACCTTAACCGGATTTGCTGCTTTTGGCCTTTCCTTTACCTTTTCAGTGGTCAACTCGCTTGCCTTATATGGGCCCTCTCCCATGCCAGTCATTTGCTTTCACCTCCCAAAAACTTTTAATCTAAAGACGAACTGCTGCGCTTACTTTCTATCGCCTCCTTCTTGAATGGCTAGCGAGCTTGCGCCCTTCCTATTCTCATTTGCCATAACACCCGCATACTCATCATTTCTTCTAGCCCGGCATATTTCCAAAAACTGAGCTCATAGCGAGGCCTGGGTGGCACTGCTAGAGCTTGAGCTTCCTCTTCCATAAGGTGGTCTATGGCCACCATGATCGCAGCCATGACCCCTGCTTTATCGCTCACTTTTCACCTCTAAAGTGGTATGTTCCCATGCTTCTTAGGCGGATTGGTATCCCGCTTGTTTTGTAGCATCTCTAGTGCTTTAATCAACCTGGGGCGTGTCTCCCTGGGGTCGATGACATCATCAATATAGCCCAAGGAAGCAGCCACATAGGGATTGGCAAATTTCTCCACATATTCAGCCACAAGCTGGCTGCGGGTCTCATCTGGCTTATCCGACTTGGTGATGGTTTCCCTGTGGATGATGTTCACCGCACCCTCAGGGCCCATGACCGCGATCTCAGCCGTGGGCCAGGCATAATTGATGTCGGCTCGCAGGTGCTTACTGCTCATCGCAATATAGGCACCGCCATAGGCTTTCCTGGTGATCACGGTTACTTTGGGGACCGTGGCTTCCGAATAGGCGTAGATCATCTTGGCGCCATTTGAGATGATTCCTCCGTATTCTTGATCCACCCCGGGCATATATCCCGGGACATCGGTAAAGGTGATTATGGGGATATTGAAGGCGTCGAGGAAGCGAACAAAGCGGGCTGCTTTGTTTGAGGCGTCAATATCGATAACCCCTGCCGACATCAAGGGCTGCTGGGCAACAATGCCCACCGAGCGCCCATCGAGCCTGGCAAAGCCGGTGATGATGTTGGGGGCATAATACTCGTGGACCTCCAGGAATTCGCCGTTATCCATCAACCGCCCGATGATCTCCTTCATATCGTAGGCTTTGGTGGGGTCATCAGGAACGATGTAAAGAAGTTCCTCATCCATCCTTTCAGGGTAATCGCTGGGCTCCACAAGAGGGGTCTCCTGCATATTGTTCTGCGGCACGTAGCTTAGGAGCAAGCGCACCTTATCCAGGCAGTCCTGATCATTCTCGGCGACGAAGTGGCAAACACCGCTGTTAGAGGCATGAACCATCGCTCCGCCCAGTTGCTCATGGGTCACCTCCTCGCCAGTCACCGCCTTAATCACATCAGGGCCGGTAATATACATCTGCCCCGTCCCTTTCACCATAAAGACGAAGTCAGTTAGTGCCGGGGAGTAGACGGCGCCTCCGGCACAGGGACCCATGATCACTGAGATCTGGGGGATAACCCCCGAGGACAGGGTATTGCGGAGGAAGATGTCGCCATATCCAGCGAGGCTGAGCACCCCCTCCTGGATCCTGGCCCCTCCGGAATCATTGAGCCCGATGAACGGGGCCCCATTTTTCACCGCCAGGTCCATGACCTTGCAAATCTTCTGCGCCACCACCTCCGATAGCGATCCGCCAAAGACGGTGAAATCCTGGGCGAAGAGGTAAACCGTCCTGCCATTGACCGTGCCGTACCCGGTGACTACAGCATCGCCCGGGAATTTCCTGTCGGCGAGACCGAACTCCGTGGCGCGATGGGTGACAAAAGCATCCATTTCCTCGAAGCTGCCTTCATCGAGGAAATAAGAGATGCGCTCTCTAGCGGTAAGCTTGCCCCGCTCATGCTGAGCTTCGATGCGCTTGGCTCCACCCCCCAGCTTTGACTCCTCCCTCCGTTTGCCCAGTGCTTCTATCCTATCTTCAATTGCCATTTCCCCGCCTTTAGTTTGTGATGATATGCACATTCTTATTTTACCACCCCCCTTCCCCAAAATGCAAGGAAAAAGGGAGTGAAGTTGAACTGGTGATCCTATCTCGGGATGCGATTTGAAGTCGATTTTTCAGCGGGGGTTGTCCTTTTCTCTCTGGGCAATGGACTCCGCCATCGCCAACAGCCTCTGAGCTCTTCGGGCTTGGGGTATGTCGATCATCTTTCCCTCAAGAGAGGTAGAGGCGAAGCCCTGGGCTTCAGCGGTGGCAAAGGCCTCCACGATCCCCCTCGCTTGAGTTATCTCCTCCGGAGTAGGGCGGAAGACCTGATTAACCGGGTCTACCTGGCTGGGGTGAATCAGGAACTTGCCCTCAAAGCCGAGGCTTCGGGCAAGCCTCGCCTCTTTAATCAGCCCTTCTTCATCCCTGAAATTGTTATACGGGGTATCTATGGCGATTACATCGGCAGCCTTGGCAGCGAGGACTACCATGATGCGGGGGAAGAGAAGCTCGTTCCCCTCCTCGGTGCGCTCCATGCCGGTGTCCAAGGTTAAGTCCTCAGCACCCAAGGAAACGCCCACCACCCTGGGGGAGGCGCTGGCGATATCGAAGGCATTGAGAAGCCCCTTTGCTGTCTCAATCCAGGGGATGAGCTTGACGTGACCATGCTTGATCCCCCTTTCCATTTCTAATCTCTCGATGATAGCCTCCACCTGCCTTACCTCGTCCCCGGAGCTGGGCTTGGGCTGGTTGATGCCATCGATGCCATCGGTGATCACAGCCTCCAAATCCTGCTGGCCATAGCCGCTGAGGATGGAGTTAATACGCACAAAAACCTTCTGCCCCTTAAGCGCCAGTCCGGCTATGGAGTCGGCTACTATGGCTCTGGCCTTGGCTTTCTCCGCCGCCGGTACCGAGTCCTCAAGGTCAAGCACGAGGACATCAGCAGGAAGGGAGCGCGCCTTCTCGATCATGTTCTGCCTGATTGCAGGGACAGAGAGGAGTGTTCTCAGTGGCTCCATTTCTTGCCTCCGCGATGCTCAGGCTAGTATGCTTTTTTCTGCTGCTGGTTGTCAAGCGCATATGATACCTCGAGCAAGTATTCTCAAAGGCATAGCCATGTGCTAGAATCTGAGGGCGATGAGCACTATTCTTGGCGTTACCCGATGCGGCAAAATGGAGTTCAGATGGGGGGAGAAGACCTATATCATGGGCGTGATCAACCTCACCCCCGATTCCTTCGCCGGCGATGGGCTGGGGGGCGATGTTGAGGCTGCGATGGCCCAGGCAAGACGCCTAGTGGAGGAGGGGGCTGACATTCTGGATGTCGGCGGTGAGTCCACGCGCCCGGAATCCAGTCCCACAGCAGTGGATGAAGAGCTGCGGAGGGTGATACCGGTGATTGAGCGGTTAGCTGCCGAGGTCAGCGTGCCCGTGAGCATTGACACCTACAAATCGGCGGTGGCGCGGCACGCCCTGGATGCGGGGGCGAGGATGATTAACGACGTCTGGGGATTGAGACGCGACCCCGAGCTTGCCTGGGTCGCTGCCGAGGCGGGGGTCCCCATTGTTATCGTGGCCAATCAGCGGGAAACAACCTATCAAGAGGTTGTGCCTGAGGTTATGGCCGCCTTGAAGAGTGGCATAAGGCTGGCACTGGATGCCGGGGTAGCCTGGGAGAACATCATCATTGACCCCGGCATCGGTTTTGGCAAGACACTGGAGGGAAATCTGGAGCTCATCCACCGCCTCGGGGAGCTTAGGGCGCTGGAGAGACCAATCCTGCTCGGCACATCACGCAAATCGATGATTGGCCTGGTGCTAGACCTGCCCGTGGATCAGCGATTGGAAGGCACGGCAGCTACCGTGGCTCTGGGCATTGCCAACGGCGCCGATATGGTGCGGGTGCACGATGTCTTGCCCATGGTGCGCGTCTCAAGAATGACCGACGCCATCGTCAGGGGACAAGCGAAATGAGGGTGAGGCATCATCTGCCGCCGGGGCCAGTGACCATTTATCTTGGTCTGGGGTCCAATCTGGGAGACCGAAAGGCAAACCTGGAAAAGGCGCTCCAATTTCTTGGTCAGACGCTCTCTGTAGAGCAAATCTCCTCCGTCTATGAGACCCAGCCGGTGGGAAACGAGGACCAACCCCTGTTTCTCAATGCCGTTTGTCGTGCCGCCACTGATATCGGCCCCTTCCAGCTTCTCTCCCTGATTAAGGGGATCGAGGTCGCCCTGGACAGAGTGCCGAGCTTCCCCAATGCCCCCCGCACCATCGACATCGACATCCTTCTTTATGGCAATCTGGTAATAGAGGCACCAGAACTGGTCATCCCCCATCCTCGTTTGGAGGAGAGGGCCTTTGCCCTTGTTCCCCTGGCTGAGATCGCCCCCGACCTCATCCACCCCATAAGCAGTCGCAGCATCCAGGAGCTGGCGACCAGGGTTCAGGGAAGGGATGAGGTGGTGAAAGTAGGTAAGCTTGATGATGAACTTAGGAAATAAAGGGAGACACTATGCCAGAACCCGCGAAGGATAGCGCTGCGGATGCCAGAGCGTCACTCTGGGGGCCTCTAGGCCATGCTATGCGCTCTCTATACCAATACAGTAAGAGATCGTCGGTTCAGTCCCTTAGAGAATTGGCAGATAGACTATGGGACACTATTGGTCGCATTTGGTTTATGGTAATCATACCCGAGCAATTTTTAATCCACGAGCAAAGCAACTTACGGTTTTACTGGCATCACCTCGTGGCTGCACTGAAAACTGGAACACTAGGATCCACAGACACTCTAACGGACGATGAAAGAGAAGCATATGAAGCGGCGATGAAAGAATTATACGAAAAAACCGCTAGCGATGTAGAACAGGAGAAGTTATTTGAAGAGTGGCTCAGCAAGGCTATGCGAGAGAAACCCCACGTCATCGAAATGCTCCAGATGGATGAACCATACAAATCTCTGCTTTATTCAGGATTAATATGGGCATGGATATCTTTTGAGGTGTTCGCTAGCGACTTGTGGGAAGCAGTGGTTAATACGGCTACAGGGAAAGTTAGATCAAGGATACTGCATTCTATTAGTGCTGCCAGACCCTCAGTAAAGATAGACCACATTGCAAAATACGATTATGACGTTAGAGGTCACCTAGGAACAATCATGAAAGATAGCTGCGATTTTACGTCATTGGATGGTATTCAGAAAGCCTATAAGGTGATATTTCCGAAAAGCCAAAGTATTTCAAAGGCTCTAGGCAAGAGAGAGTTACTCGAACTGGAGGCAAGCCGCCATCTAATCGTGCACCGGTCTGGAATAGTAGATGATGAATTTCTCCGAAGGACAAAACTGAAACTGAAAAAAGGAGATGAGTTGCCTGTCACTGATAAACAGGTGCGTGATTATTGCACTCTGACCGTGGAAGTTGCGCTTATTCTGCTGGCAGCAGCAGAATCGCTAGTCGGAAGAAAGTCGCCAAAAAATAAATGAGTCCTCCCCAAACCCCCTCTGCTTTACCAGGCGATCGAAATCTCTTTGACTACGCCTTCCATGGGCAACAAGTAAAAGTCGGAACAAGAAAATACAAGTTCGAATGTGATTTGCTTGCCCTTTCTCAGTGTAACTATTTTATCTGAGGAGCAACGACCCATATCCGCATTGCCTACATCAATAAAAACCAGTCCTTGGTCTATCGTGTTAAAGGCGTTTACGGCATGACCTACATCGTTGTAATAGAAAGCAATGCCCACCCAGGCAGCACGTATCCCCGCTGATTCAGCATTATTATGCAGCATCTCTGCATAGTCGCCGCAGACAAATATTTCCTCCCTATATGGAATTTCATCTGTCTTATCTTGCCGAAGGAAGTCTTTCAGCTCAGACCAAGTAACGTCAGTGGCCTCAGGATTATCGCATAATCTTATCTTGTGGCCATCTGCTCCTGTCTGTATGTAAGTGATTCCGTTTTCTCTGGTCTCTACAAACTTGCATTCAAGAGCAGGACTATGCCCGGGTGTAGGTGTCGGTGTCGGTGCTAGCGAAGATATATGCGAACTTCCACCTTTTTCCTGAAACAATTCTTGTGGGTCAACGATGCCCTGTGAATATAAAGAGGCCAGGCATAATATGGGAATAAAAACGAGGACAAATAATATCGCTAAAGATGGCCGAACTAGCCTTGCCTTTTTCGTTCTTGCGAGGGGCCACCCACATTCCGTGCAGAACCTGGCATTTTCGTCAACTTCACTACCGCAACTGGGACACAATCGCATATTCGAAACCCGTTTGGCCTTTATCTCTATCCGCAGATGACTCTAGCATCTTCACAGGGCAAGCACAAGACCCAAAAGTCCTATTAGCCCAGTCCTATCTAACCCGCTATTTCAGACTGTGCAATATTATACCATTTTATACTATTTTTGACAATGCGGGGAGCACGGCTGCGACTTTGGCCATAGCTAAAAGCCATCCTTATCACCGGGCTCAATTCAAAGGGGCTAAGCCCCGCCCACGCTTCTACAGTTTCTCGGTTTAGGTTATAATTGGTGAAGATAGGGAAGGAGGACTTTGTGTTCGAAGTATCAGTGCGAGAGCACTTTGATGCCGCGCACTACCTGAGGGGCTACCGCGGGAAGTGTGAGAACCTTCATGGACACCGCTTTCAGGTGATGGTCACGGTGCGGACTGCGGATGTTGACGAAATCGGGCTGGCATTTGACTTTGTCGAGCTGAAGAGGCATCTCAGGGAGATTCTGGAGCGCCTGGATCACACCTGCCTCAATGAGGTGCCGCCCTTTGACAGTATAAACCCCTCGTCGGAAAACATCGCTGCTACCATCTGTAACGAGCTTGAGAAAAGGCTGACCGGGATATCCATCTCCAGCGTCCAGGTGTGCGAATCCCCTGAGGCTTGTGTCACCTATTTGCCTGAGGATGGTTAGTCCTTGGCCTCCAATGAGGCGCTTTCCTCGGTCAGTTCAGGCTTTGGGGCCTCGATCTCGGTTACCGCTAATGTCCAACCGATCCAGAATGACAGTGCCAGCACTGCCAGGAAGCCGATCGCTACCGGAATCGCAACCGCCCAGTAGTTGCGGAGAGCAATCCCCCAGATGAAAGCGACCCCCACCAAAACAGTTCCCAAACAGATCACAACGCCTACTGTTCGAGACTTCTCCATGCTTTATCATACCTCCTATTCTAACTGTGGAGCTGTGGCGGAAGCAGGTTGGGAATGCTATCCTCTATGGGATAGCTTACCAAGCATTTATTGCAGTAAAGAGAACCCTTGATCACTTCTCTTTCATCTTCTTCTTCAATGCTAAGTTCAAGGGAGCCCTTGCACAGCGGGCAAGCCAGGGTCTCCATGAGGTCTTTTTTCATTATCCCTCCTGTGTTAAAGGCTTAGGGCAAATAGAATTCTACTTGATAGGGACTCGCCCCGTCAATATCGGCTCTCTCTGCCTTGACATTGCACTTCCCACACCGATAGAATGCCAGGGCTAGCATGGATTAAAAGGGGGACAACGTGAAAAGGACGAGGGTCTGCGATCTGCTGGGCATCGACTATCCCATCATCCAAGGGGGGATGGCATGGGTTGCCAACGCTGAACTCGCTGCCGCCGTTTCCAACGCCGGGGCGCTGGGGATACTCAGTCCCAATGCTGGCATGAAGCTTGAAGCGGATGTGGTAGAGCATCTCAGGAGCCAAATAACAAAGACGAAAGGACTCACCGATAAGCCTTTTGGGGTGAACCTGCCGGTGCTGATTCCCGAGATCAAGGAGCTGATCGATGTACTGGTGAGCGAGGGGGTAAAGGTGGTCACCACCTCAGCGGGCAGCCCTGCCCCTTATACCGGCCTGCTGAAAGAGGGTGGGGTCACGGTTCTCCATGTAGCAGCCTCGGTGAGGCATGCCCTGAGCGCTGAGAGACAGGGTGTGGATGCCGTTATCGCCGAGGGGTATGAAGCTGGGGGGCACAACGGCTTCGATGAGCTGCCGACCATGGTCCTGGTCCCCCAGGTGGTGGACGCAGTGAGCGTTCCTGTGATAGCGGCGGGGGGCATCGCCGATGCCCGAGGCGTTGTCGCCGCCCTGGCTCTGGGTGCTGAGGGGGTTCAGATAGGCACTCGCTTTGTCGCCACCCATGAATGCATCGCCCATCAGAACTTCAAGGATGGCGTTGTGAACGCCAGCGACACCGGCACCATCATCACAGTGCGAAAGCTCGGTCCCGCCAGGGTATTAAAAGGCGAGTTTGCCTCCAAACTACAGGAGATGGAGGGCAGGGGGGCAACGCCTGAGGAGTTTCTGGCCTTCATAGGCATTGCCCGGGCGCGAACCGGGGAACTGGACGGCAACTTGATCGATGGCGAGGCATATTGCGGTGCCATAGCCGGGATGATCAAGGAGATCGTGAGTGCCGGCGATGTGGTGCGTGACATCGTGGAAGGCTATGCACAGGTGGTGGCAGGGCTAAAGGCGGATTAGCGCAGATTCGTCCTTCTCCTGCCTACTGCTCTGCCTTGCTTTCCTGAATCAGACTCTCTCCATATTCCAGGAGCACCTTGCCATCCAGGCGCGTCTTCTTCGAATCCAGATAGACCTTGAGCGCCTCCAATGGTGTCATCGCCTCGGCAGACCAGCCTGCCATCCGCGTACGGCGTTCTCGCTCCACTCCCCTGGCGATGGCGGCGATGAAGTGAGCATCTTTGAGCGCCTTGCGGACCTCCCCCTCCTGCAGCATCCCCTCCAGCCGCTCCGGGATTTTCACCTGAAGGCGCACTACGGCGTCCTTGATCTCTCGCTCGCGGCGTTCGATGGCGCGCAGCACTGCCTGGGTGGGGTCTTGCTCCTCGGGGCTGACATCAACCTTGATGGTGAGAAACGGGCGCGCCTTCACCGCGTGGAAGTCGAAGGACACTTCCCCTTTTCGCTCTATCTCCACCAAGAAGAACCCCTTATCATCCTCCTCCTCGCTGAAGTCGATGCATTGCAGGCTGCCGGGGTAGACCACCGGCGGATTGTCGGAGAGGACCTGCTTCCTGTGGATGTGTCCCAAAGCAACGTAGTCAAAGGCGGGGTTGGCAACAACGCTGTGGAGCAGCACGTAGTCGTGGCCCATTATCATGCTCCGCTCCGAACCATACCTGGCATTGGACAGGGAAACATGGGCGGCAAGGATGGCGGGCAAGTTTGAGTCCAGCGTCTCGACCTCCACCCTGAGGCGCTCGGTCAGTATCTGCTCCAGCCTGTCATTGATCTCATCGAGGGTGAGATTCTTTGTCTCCTCCCTGGAGAGCAGGGCGCTTCTCCTCGCCCAGGGCAGGGCCACGATCTGGATAACCCCACCCTTTGTTTCCGCGCGGTAAGTCCCGGCGGTATTGGCCACGATAACATTTTCAATCTCCAGCGTGCGGAAAATCTCCATCGTTGTGGCGCGGCCGAAGGCACTGGGGAGGTCGTGGTTGCCGATGAGAAGGAAGACGGGGATGCCGCCCGATGCCAGCCTCCAGATGCGGCGGGCAAACTCTCGCTGGTGGGTCTGGGAGGGCTCGCGGCTCTTGTAAGCATCGCCGCAGAAGAGCACCAGGTCAACATCCTGGCTCAGGGCGTATTCCACCACCTCATCGAAGGTGGAGAGGAAGTCGTGGAAGCGCCACGAGAGCCCGGTCTCGGTGTTGACGCCCCCGCTGTAGTTCTCCACCCCGAGGTGCAGGTCGGCGAAATGAAGGATTCTCATTGTCTCAAGCGAAGAGAGGCATTATAGGAATTACGTTCGACCGATAGATTGCAAAAACTCTTCCTCGGCAATCTCAAGCTGTCTTAGGATGTCGGAGAGCAAGTAACGGCTGATAGTCTTAGCAGGGTGAATGGGAATCGGGGCGCGGCGACAGTCCCGATGATGAAATATTGCTGACCACCCTTTTGTCGCACCCTCTCGAACCCCAGCGCCTGAAGTCCCCTGATAACTTCTCGAGTTTTAAGTGAGGGTGGCTTTGTCATACCGCAATAGTAACCTGTCTGGTACCAACTTCCTGCGGGATTTCCTCGCCGCGGTCTTTGCGGTATTCAAGGCAAAGCTCGAGCGCCTCTTTAATATTAGCCAGGCATTCTTCATAGGTCTTGCCCTGGGCGTGGGCTTCCGGAATAAGAGGGCAGCTAGCTATATAGAATCCGTCGGGTGCCTTCCTGATGATGACAGTGTATTCCATACCCACCTCTACAGCGTATATTATAGCACAGTTGCGGTGAAGGTGCCCAGAGCTGTAGTTCTCCACCCCGAGGTGCAGGTCGGCGAAATGAAGGATTCTCATGCGGTCAATCCAAAAGCCTCTTCTCGCCCTCTATGGTCTTGATGTCCGTTATATCCTGGGTGACCTCAAGGCAACCGATGTAGCTCCCCGACTTGTCCCTGACGGGGAAGTAGCGTATCAATATCATCCGCCCCTTGAGGTTGATCCAGAACTGGGCAACATCCCTTTTCCCTGCCTTAAAATCGTCAAGTATTTGCTGTACCTTATGCACGCTTTTCTGGGGATGGCAGTTCTGGACCTTCATGCCGATGACCGAAGGGGTCCTCCTGAAGATGCGCGCCTCTCCCTTGCTGTAGTACATTACAATGTCGTCCTTATCGACAAAGGAGCATTCAATCGGCAGCGCATCGAAGATGTTGGCGATGGTCTCAGTTGACAGTTTGTCCAGCATGGTCCTCCTCCTTTGGTGATTGAGCCGCCAGCCGCTTCGAGACCTCGGCCTGGCTCAGCCCGCTGACGCCGATGACCTTCCTCCTGCTGGCAGCGCCCTTCTCCAGCGTTATGCTGCCCCTGCTCACCTTCAGAAGCTGGCTCAGGAACTCGATAAGCTCCCTGTTTGCCCTGCCCTTCACCGGCGGCGCTGCGATTTTGACCTTCAGCACGCCATCCTCAAACCCCAGCACCTCATTGCACCTGGCGTTGGGCTGGACCTGGACGGTGATATTAGTCTCCTTCAGCCTCAAATCCTATGATACCCCCTTGAGCGGAGGCCTGCCGAATGAGAAAGTTGTCACAGAATTCTTCCAAACCGAAACAGAGTGCCCACGGTCATGACTTTATTCTGCAACTCAACAGACTTACCTGTGAGCACATCCTCGAAAATGTATCTATCAATGTTGTTTTCACCAATTAGGTCTGTACCCACCCGCCTAAGTTCAACTATTATAAATAGTGCCCTTCGCACAATATCTTCCAGTTGAAGCACGTTAGAGATAAACCACTGCCTAGCTTCGTTCCTAGTCCTTCTTGCACCATGTACCAAGTTACTTCGGTGCCCGTACGCCTCCTTGATGAAACCGACAGTTTTGTACAGATTTGCGCTACCAAATTCCAATATACAGCTTGTCCTATATGCCAACTTGAAACGAATACTTTCTGGACCTTGGCTAAATAAAGACTCGAGGCAGGTGATAAGGTTCAGACCCCTCTCAATAGCATCAGCCTTGTAAAATGAGTCTCGGAATATCTCCATGGGAACCTGATAAGGAGCTAAATCCGCAGTAGATACTTCATCTGCCAACCTAGTCAGAAAATCGCAGTCCTGCTCTGTAAGTTTAACTATAACGCTCTCCCCATAAGGCTCAGGCATTGGCTGATCAAGCCCGCTCCGGGATACCGCATTTCTATCGCCCCCTTGAAGTTTAGCAGGGAGCATTATGATTCTCGCTTTCGTGCCAAGCCGCAGTGGTAGGATGGCTCTTTCGAGTTCATCTCTTGCTTGACCACGGAAGACGCTCAGTGCAGCAGCGCCAGTAGCAACTACCGATCCCGACCCAGATACAGCAACTCCCCCGGTATCTCCTTCGAGTGCACCACTCAGGCTATCCACTTCAATGTCAACAAGGTATTTGACAACATCTCTATCAATTTGTCGCTGTCCTCCAACATCTTTGTACAAAGTAATATTCGCACCCGGGCTATGCCCAAAATCCTCCCCCGCGACGATCGGATTTTTGAAAACCCTGCCATCCCCCAAATACAGCTCATTAATGGCGGGAGGCAATTCTATTCCGAAGAGAGTTCCTATCAATGTCAGCCTCACCAAACCGCTCCCCTCTACGTTATTCCAATAACAGCCCCGGGCCAGATTCAACGTCTCTCCACTCACCCCTCAAATCCAAGCCAGTAGCTGCCGCCGGGGGGGAGGACTTCCAGGGGCTCGCCGGCAAGCTTGGCTGCCAGGCTGTTCCTTAGCTCGGCTACCGGCACCCTTATCTGCTTCATGCTGTCGCGGTCGCGGATGGTTACCTGGTTGTCTTCCAGCGATTGAAAGTCTATGGTGACGCACAAGGGGGTGCCGATCTCGTCCTGCCTGCGGTAGCGCCTGCCAATGCTCTGGGCATCATCGTACTGGGTCATGAAGCGCTGGCGCAGGTCGGCGTAGACTTCACTGGCCATGGGGAGCAGCGCCTCGTTGCGGCTCAAGGGGAGGATGGCAACCTTCACCGGCGCCAGGTCGGGATGGAGGCGGAGGAGGACCCTGATCTCATCCTTGTCCGGCTCCTCATCGTAGGCATCGACGAGGAAGGCGAGGGCAGAGCGGTCCACTCCCGCCGAGGGCTCGATGACATAGGGGATGTAGCGCTCCTCGCTGTCGGGGTCAAAGTAGCTGAGGTCGCGGCCGCTGGATTGCCAGTGCTGGGTGAGGTCGAAATCGCCCCTGTTGGCGATGCCCTCCAGCTCCGCCCACCCCATGGGGAAAAGGTAATCGATATCGTAGCAATCGCGGGCATAGTGGGCTAGCTCATCCTTGGCATGCTGGCGGAGGCGGAGGTTCTCCTTGCTGATGCCCAGCTTGACATACCAGTTCAAGCGCTCCTCAAGCCAGTATTTGAGCCACTCCTCATCAGTTCCCGGCTTGACAAAGAACTCCACCTCCATCATCTCAAACTCGCGGCTTCTGAAGATGAAGTTGCCGGCGGTGATCTCGTTCCTGAAGGCTTTGCCGATCTGGGCGATGCCGAAGGGCAGCTTCTTCCTCGCCGTATCCAGTATATTGGCGAAGTTGACGAATATGCCCTGCGCCGTCTCCGGGCGCAGATAGACCACCTGCGCCTCCTCCTCAACGGCGCCGAAGAAGGTCTTGAACATCAGGTTGAACATGCGCGGCTCGGTGAGCTCGCCGCCACAGTCGGGGCATTTGCCATCCTTGGCTTCGTCGGCGCGCCACCGCTGATGGCAGGCCTTGCATTCCACCAATGGGTCCTTAAACCCCTCCACGTGCCCGCTGGCAACCCATGTCCTGGGGTGCATCATGATGCTGGAGTCCAGACCCACCATGTCATCCCTTTCCTGAACCATAGAGCGCCACCAGGCGTCCTTAATATTACGCTTTAGCTCGATTCCCAGCGGTCCATAGTCCCAGCAAGCGGAGAGCCCGCCATAAATCTCGCTGGAAGGGAAGATAAAGCCCCGCCGCTTGCAAAGTGAGACCAGCTTCTCCATATCAACCTTGCTTGTCACTCCATGCTCCTGAGGTAAGGTTTTTGCAGATGGGCTTAGCAAAAGTTACCAGTTTTGCCGTCAAATGTCAAAGACTTGACACGGGCAGTGGAAATAGCCAAAAATAGGGGTTGATGATTTTAAGAGCGCTAGAACTGGGCATGTTCGCCTCCAACTGCTATATTGTGGGGTCGGAGGCGACCAAGGAAGGCATGATCATCGACCCCGGCGCTGAAGGCGATTCCATACTGGAGCATGTGACAGAGCTTGGACTTGACATAAAGCTCATCGTGGTTACCCATGCCCATATCGATCACATTGGGGCGCTGCGTGCGGTCAAGGAGGCCACCGGGGCCACATTCGCCATCCATGAGGCAGACGCTAACCAGAAAGTATTGCAGGGCATGGCTCGCATGATGGGGATGGTGTCTCGCTCCTCTAGTCCGCTGCCGAAGCCAGATAGATTGCTTAAGGAAGGCGACACTTTAGAGATTGGTGACCTGAGCTTCACCGTTATCCATACGCCGGGTCACAGCCCTGGGGGGATTTCCATTTACGGGCATGGTATAGTCTTCACCGGCGATACCCTGTTCAATTTTGGTATTGGCAGGACAGACTTCCCCGGCTGCAGCCATGAAAAGCTGATGGACAGCATCAACAGCAAACTTATGACATTGCCCGATGAGACCGCAGTTCTCCCCGGTCACGGGCCGCACACCACCATCGGCACCGAGCGCCGGTATAACCCCTTCCTGCGGGATTAACCAAGGAGTCCGGTCACATCCACCAGGACCGGAGCCAAGACCAGCGATACTATGGACATCAACTTTATCATTATATTCAGGGACGGCCCCGAGGTATCCTTGAACGGGTCTCCCACGGTGTCACCGACCACTGCTGCCTTATGAGCATCCGACCCCTTCCCCCCGTAGCTACCCCTCTCTATCCACTTCTTGGCATTATCCCAGGAGCCGCCAGCGTTGGCCATCATTACCGCAATCAGGAATCCGCTAGCGATGGCCCCAATTAGAAACCCGGCTAACGCCACTGGCCCTAATACAAAGCCGATAATGATAGGAGCGGCCACGCACATCAAGCCAGGAGCGAGCATCTCCTTCAAAGCTGCCTTGGTGCAGATATCAACACACCTGCCATACTCAGGCCTGGCCTCACCTTCCCACAGCCCCTTTATCTCGCGGAACTGGCGGCGCACCTCATTTATTATGTGGAACGAGGTTCTGCCCACCGCATTGAGGGTCATGGCACAGAAGACCGCCGGCAGCATGACACCCAGAAGTAGCCCCGCTATCACCCCGATATCCAATAGCTGGATCTCTTCGATGTCAATCCCCACTGCTTGAGTATAGGCTAACATGAGGGCCAGGGCGGTAAGGGCTGCTGACCCGATGGCAAATCCCTTGCCCGTTGCCGCAGTGGTATTGCCCAGGGAATCCAGGGCATCGGTGCGCTCTCTGATCTCCGGCGGCAGCCCTGACATCTCCACGATTCCACCAGCGTTATCGGCCACAGGTCCGTAGGCATCGGTGGCTAGGGTGATGCCCAGTGTGGAAAGCATGCCGATGCCAGCAATGGCGATGCCGTAGATGTCGGCGAATTCGTGGGCCACGATGATGGCGATGACCACTATGATAATAGGGGGCATGGTGCTCAGGAGGCCATTGGCAAATCCTCTGGTTATATTCGTTCCCGCCCCTGTCTGGGAGGCCTCCGAGATGCGGCGCGTCGGCGAGTAGCTGTAAGAGGTGAAGTAGTTGGTGCTCTCCCCGATGAGGACGCCAGCAATGAGACCGGCGAGAACAGCCCACAGTATCCCCCAGTTAGCATCAAGAATATGTATCGCTAGCGCGGCAAAGCCGGCAGTCATAATCGATGCCGCAAAGGTGCCACGACGAAGGGCACCGAGCAGCGCCCTCATCTCCGGCTTTTCGCCCACCCGGACCAGGAAGACCCCGATAATCGAGGCTATTATCCCCCCTGTCGCTATCATCATCGGCAGCCACCATGCCGTCTCCGCATCGGGAACCAGGGATTTATCCAAAGTGGTGGAGAAAACTGCTATCATGCCCAGCGCCATAGTAGCAATGATGGCGTCCACATAAGACTCAAAGAGGTCGGCACCCATGCCAGCCACATCCCCCACATTATCGCCGACAAGGTCGGCGATGACAGCAGCATTCCTGGGGTCGTCCTCGGGGATACCCTTTTCCACCTTCCCCACCAGATCAGCCCCGGTATCCGCTGCCTTGGTATAGATGCCGCCGCCGACCCGGGCGAAGATAGCCACTGCTGACGCGCCGAAGCCAAAGCCGGGGATGATCTCAAGGAAATCGACTCTGTTATTGAAGGCGAAGTAAAGGATGCTCAAGCCCACGATGCCTATGCCGACGACGGTGATCCCCATCACCGCGCCGCTGCGGAAGGAAACCCTCAGCCCCTGGTTCAGGCTAGTCTGGGCGGCGGCAGCCGTTCTGGCATTGGACCTTATCGCCATGTTCATTCCGATAAATCCAGCAAGCCCGGAACAGAGGGCGCCGAAAACGAAGGCTAAGGAAACCCACCAACCAAGATGGGGGATGAGTCCAAGAGCGATGGCCACAACCACTACAAATACGGCCAGAGTTCGATATTCCCGCCCCAGGAAAGCCAGGGCGCCTTCCTTGATCGCCGCCGATATCTCCCTCATCCGCTCTGAGCCCTGATCCTGCCTTAAGACGTAGGATGCCAAAAAGGCAGCAAAAGCAAGCCCCAGAACCCCTGCTATCACTGCCAGAAATATAGCATCCATATATCGACCTCCTTATACTTTTCTCGGTGCTAATCCCCCCTTTTTCGCCTACCCCCTCGAGGTGGCTTTTCGGGTTCTGGGAAAGGCTCCAGCCTCTGATTAAAGGAATCCAGTTTTTGCTCCAGTTCTCTCTGTCTCAAGCTGACGGTGAGGTCACCGCGGGTCCTCTCCAGAATGCCACGCACGATGTCAGTGGTTCTTCTCAGCCCCCCGGTTACAGCATCGGGGAAGTCCATGGTCACCAGCACCCCGTAGACGTCATCCATGATCGAAAGTAGCTCCTCGCAACGGGAGATCTCCCCCCTCCTGGTGCAATCGAGGAGATGGCGGCGCAGTTCACCCACTGCTTCCCCCATCCCGTTGAGGTAAGAAGCGTAGCTCACGCCCAGCTCATCGGGGTCAGGAAAATCGCCTCCGGCGATCAGGGCGTGCGTGACGCAGCCCTCGACATATTCCTTCTGGGCATTGTAGACAAAACCAGCATCCAAGAGCTCCTGGTGCTTGCTCAGGGTCTTGTCTAGATCCCTAAGCAGGAGGCGGGCCGACGCCAGCAGGTTTTGAGACTCTTCATACTGGCCGCGGTGGACGGCGCGGATGGCGTTGGTAGAGTAGCGCAGAACCTCCCGGCACAGCTTAAGGGACTTCTCCCGGGCAGCATCCTTAGCAGCCAAATTTTTTCGCGCCTTCTCCCCGATTAGATCCAGCCTTTCTGTTAGTGTTCCCATTTATTTAACTCCCTATCTTATTTACCAGCTTCCGAGTTGCCCTTTCTGCATCATCAGCCCCTAAAACGGCGCTAATCACCGCTAGGGAATCCGCCCCCGCCTCAATGACCGCAGCGGCATTCCCCTCATTGATGCCGCCGATGGCAACGATGGGCAGCGATACCACCTGCCTGATCTGACGCAACATTTCCAATCCCACCCCTTTAGTTCCCTCTTTTGAGGTGGTGGGATAAATGGAACCCACAGCGATGTAATCGGCACCCTCAGCCTGAGCCTGAAGCGCCTCTTGGGAAGAGGTTGTGGAGCAGCCCAAAATCTTGTCCCCGGGCAGTAAGCAGCGCGCTGCCGAAAAGGGCAGGTCACCTTGCCCCAAGTGGAGGCCATCGGCATCTGAGGCAAGGGCGATATCAAGGTGGTCGTTGACGATGAAAAGCACTTCAGATCGGGAACAAAGCTGCCTTAACTCAGTCGCTGTGGCCAGTATCTCTCGCTTTTCCCGCTGCTTGTCCCGCAGCTGGATCGCCTTTGCCCCACCGCTGATCACCTTGCCGGCTACCTCCACTTCCTCTCGTCCCTGCAGCGCCTCATAGTCGAGGATTACATAGAGACCTGCTACCCTCTCTCTCTTGTCGCGGCGAAGGAGGCTGAGGGTGAGTTTCTGCTCTATTTGATAGAGATCAAACCGTGCCTTCTTGAACCTCGCCGAGTCCAGTGCCTGATCAGGGAGCTTGGCAAACTCTTCCACCACCCTGAGCGATTCTTCAACCCTCTTGGCGTTGGCAGTAACGAGGGAGGGGATGTCCTCCCGCTGGAGCTCACCGGAGACCTCAGCGAAGGCACCGACATCGGCTGCTGAATCTCGGGCCGAGAGCAGCTTCCTTTGTAGCGAGGGGTCATCTGCCGCCAGGTCATGGCGCAGGGATTTTAATTGCTCGCTTAGTGCGGCATCATTGAGGAGAAAGCGGGCCACATCCTCGAGGAGGCGAAGCCCCTCGCTGATGCGGTTGAGGTTGGCATCGATGAGGCGTAGCATTGAAAATAGCCTAAATGTCCTTGAGCGACTCTGGCATTTCTCCCTCTCGTGCAGCGTCGATCATCTCACGCACTTCGGAAAAGGTATTCCGGTATTCCTCGCTGCGCATATCCATCCCCACCTCCTTGAGCCTGTGCTCAGCCCACCTGCCGATATTGCGCGGGTCTTTGTAGTAGTCGGGGCCAGGGTAAGACTGTGGCGGGCCAGCTTCCTCAAGGCGCGCGTGCTCCGATTTGTGATGAGCAAAGCTGGAGATCAAACGGCTGAGCTCCTCACCACCGCAGTGAGGGCACCGCGGGGATGGAGAATCGCTTATGCTCCTCACAAGCAGGCTCAGCTTACTATGGCAATTATGACAGCTGAACTCGTAGATAGGCATAGCACATCACTCTGGCTCTTCCCCGGCCATCTCGGGCCCCTCGGGCATCTCCCCGTGCTCCATCTTCTTAAGCATTTCCTTATGTTCAGGGGAGACATCCTCATCCATTCCCCGGCTCATCCTTTTGTTCCACTCCGCCAGAGCCCTGGGGTCATTTCGCATCATGGCATCTGACAGGCGCTGGTCACTAAGGATATCCTCGTAGATCTCCTTATAGCCTCCTCTACGCATGGCGAAGGAGGAGAACAGCCGCACCAGCTCCTCACTGCCGCAGAAGGGGCACTGGGGCGATGATGCGGGGTCTCGAAGATAGATAGAAACCCTACGTTGACAGCTTTGACACCGATACTCATAGATCGGCATAAAGCCTCACCTCTGGGTGTAATTTTAACATATCAGGTGCAATAGGTAAATGCGAAGCTCAGCTTGTGGCATCCTCAATGAGCTCGATGCGGGAAACCTGCCCCCGAGGCGTCAGTTCCACAACGACGACATCGATGCGCCACGAAGGCGGCAGGTCCTCGTGGCTCTGAATATAGCTTTGAGCTATGGCGATGAGCCTCTCTATCTTGTTAGGGGTCACTGATTCCTCGGCGGTGCCGAAGGATGAGCTTATCCTGGTGCGCACCTCGACGAAAACGAGGAAATCATCCTTTTCGACGATGATATCGATCTCCCCCTCCCGCAAGCGGAAGTTTCGCTCCCGGACACGGTAGCCCTCCTTCTGGAGATAATCCGCCGCTATCCTTTCACCCAGGGCACCAACTTCTCTGCGATTCACCGGATGCACTCCATGACCGGGGCAAAGCACCTTCTGTGAATGGGGCATGCCCCCCATCGCTGCAGGTTCAAAAGATGTTCTCTGGTAGCATAACCCTTGTGCCTGGCAAAGCCATAATCGGGATACACCTCATCAAGCGCCATCATAATGCGATCCCGGGTCACCTTGGCAACAATGGAGGCACAGGCGATTGAAAGGCAGAGGCTATCTCCCCGGGTGATGTTCTTTTGGGGTACATCAAGCTCAGGCAGTCTGATGTGGTCAATAAGGAGGAAATCGGGGGGATGGGGGAAATGCTCTACTGCGGAGCACATTGCCAGCCTTGTCGCCCTCATAATTCCCTGAGCATCTATGGCATCCGGTGGCGAGAGGCCAATGCCAATGCCGATAGCTGCCCCCTCGATTAAAGGAAAGAGGAACTCTCTCCTCTTTGGGGTCAGCTGTTTGCTATCGCGCACCAGGGTCAGCCAGCGGGCGTCGAGATTGGGGGGCAATATCACAGCAGCAGCAACAACAGGCCCCGCTAATGGACCACGTCCCACCTCATCGATGCCGGCGATGAAGCAGTAGCCTTGCTCCGCCAGCTTTCGCTCTTCAGCAAAATTTGGTTTGGTAGCTATCCTACGCCGCACTTTCAATGATTCCTCCTCCCAAGACCTCATCCCCATGGTAAAAAACGACCGCCTGGCCTGGTGTGATAGCTCGCTGGGGCTCATAAAAGCGAAGCTCACAGCGCTCACCTTGCGGCGAGAGCACCGCCCTTGCCTCCGCCGACCGATAGCGGATCTTAGCCCCGACCTCGATATCCCCCCGGGAAACCTCTCCTAAGATGAAATTGACCCTGCTTGCCACCAGGGTATCGCTGAAAAGCTCATCCTCTAATCCCACGACCAAGGTGTTAGTCGGAGCATCGATCCTTAGCACATAGAGAGGCTCCATGGAGGCGATACCCAAGCCCCGCCTTTGTCCGATGGTGTATAAAGCGATGCCCTGATGTCTCCCCAGCACCTTTCCCTCAAGGTCTACGATCTCCCCCAGCGCAGGAGGGAGACGCTGAACGAGGAAGCTACCGTAGTTTCCATCAGGAATGAAACAGACCTCCTGACTCTCGTCCTTATCGTAGGTGTGAAGCCCCCTCTCTGCCGCCATGTGCCGCACTTCATCCTTGCAGTATTCACCCAGGGGAAATAGGAGATGCTTTAGCTGAGCCTGTCCCACGGTATAGAGGAAGTAGGACTGATCCTTAGCTCGGTCGATGCCCTTGAGCAAGCGATATCTCCCCCGAGAGCGGTCGATTCTGGCATAGTGACCGGTGGCCAAATAGTCCGCCCCCAATGCCAATGCCTTTTTGAGGAGGAGTTCAAACTTTATCCTCTCGTTACAAGCAATGCACGGGTTTGGTGTTCTGCCACGACCATATTCTTCACAGAAGTAATCGATGATGTAGTTTTGGAACTCTGGGGCAAAGTTGAGCACATGAAAGGGGATGCCAAGGTCGTGGCACACTCGCTTGACATAATCAGCACCCTGCTGAGATTCAGGCCACAACTGCATGTTGACGCCGCTGACCTCATGCCCTTTCTCCTTTAGCAGCGCCGCCGCAAGCGAGGAGTCAACACCACCGCTCATAGCGACAAAAACGCGACCGCTCATCTTTCTCCGCCAAACTGAAGTCTAGCATAAAGCTTTATTCACTATCAACATTCACGATCCCGATTGCGGACCGAAATACCAGGGCAGGATGCTCTTTGTGGTGCAAGAGATTGACCCCTCTAGACCTTGACACAGCATTTTTGTGGTATTATATAGTTGAGAAGAGGTGGGTCTCTGGAAACAATCGAGCTGGCAAGGAAGGCTATAGAAGCGGCCTCAGACAAACAGGCGATAGACGTTGTAATGCTGGATATGAGAGAGGTCTGCAACTTTGCCGATTACTTTGTCATCTGCAGTGGCGACACCAAGCGCCAGATGGAGGCCATCTGTGATGAGATCCACGGGGTGCTGGAAAAGGAGGGAATAACGCTGCGGCGCCGCGAGGGCGCTACGGGCTCAGGCTGGATACTGATGGATTTTGGCGATGTTATCATTCATGTCTTCGCCCCCAGGGATCGGGAGTATTACCAGCTAGAAAGGCTATGGAGCAAAGCTACGCCGCTGGTCAGGATTCAGTGATCCACCTTTCTATCTCTCTCGAGTAGTGAAATATTTCCTCTTCTGAGAAAAATATATCGATCTCCTCTTCTGCGGTCTGCTCCGAATCGGAGCCATGAATCAGGTTGCGCCCAATATCTAAAGCCAGGTCTCCCCTTATCGTTCCTGGCAGCGCAAGAGCAGGGTCGGTCTCCCCCATAGTCCGGCGCACTACATCGACAGCATTTTCCCCTTCAAAAATGGCGGCGATGATCGGGGCCGAGGTGATGTGCTTCACCAGGTCCTGGAAGAAGGATTTATCTTTATGGATCTGGTAGTGGCGTTTCGCCAGCTCCTCATCCATATGGAGCATCTTCAGGGCTACGATCTTAAGCCCCTTCCCTTCAAGGCGGGAAATAATTTCGCCAACGAGGCCCCTCTGCAAAGCGTCGGGTTTCAACAGCACCAATGTCTTTTGCATCGCTACAACCCCAGTATAAGTTTTATCTTTTGGTCGCTCTCTTAATCGTCACCGCTGGGCGACGCAAGTAGAGGGGCTGGAGGGTGGCGGGGTGGTCAACATCACCTTTCTCCAGCCTGCGCCAGCCCAGCTCGGCGAGAAATCCTGCTCTCCTCAGCGTGGTGTTCAAAATCAGCGCCCGCTCTCCCAGGCGCTCCTCCAGCTCCTGGGCCACATGAGGGGGAATGCGGCCACAAAAGAGGGTCCTGTGGCCGATCTTGGGGCAAAGCCCCTCCACAGTGGTGATATGCTCCTCAATGAGCCGGCGCCATTCCCCTCCCTGAAGTTGATATAAGGCAGTGGCGAGCTCACCCCTGGCCGCATCCTGAAGGGGACAGATGGGAAGCCCGGTTGGGGCATGCTGAAAGGCCTCCACCTCCAAGGTGCCAATGCCGACAATGGGGATTCCCAAGGCGTAAGCCAGCCCCTTGGCTGTGCCCACGCCGACCCGCAGCCCATTGAAGCTTCCCGGCCCCTTGGCCACGATGATGGCATCGAGCTGGTGAAGGCTCTTCTTGGCTTGCTGAAGTAGGTAGAGGAGACCGGGCACGAGCTCAACGGTGTGATTCTGCCCCGAAGGCCATGACATCTCGGCTTCTACCTGTCCGCAGTGAGAGAGGGCGATGGTGGCAATCTCTGTCGAGGTATCTATGGCAAGCTCCATCTTTTTTCCTGCCTCTTCAGTTCAGAAAGCATTTCTTCATATCGCTGTCCACTGGGCTTTAGAACGAAATTACGGCCGGTATCGGAGAGGAAGCTTATTTTCACCAGCAGGTGCTCCTCGGGGAGCACATCCAGGGCCTTTTCTGCCCATTCCACAACGCAAACCCCTCTGCCATAAAGGTAATCGTCGAGACCGAGCTCGATTATCTCTTCAATGCGCTCAAGGCGATAGAGGTCGATGTGATAAAAGGGGAGCCTCCCCTGATATTGGTTAATGACGACAAACGAGGGACTGGTGGCATAACCTTCGACACCCAGTCCCCAGGCGATACCCTGGGTGAGACAGGTCTTTCCTGTCCCCAGTCCTCCTCCCAACAGGAAAACATCGCCCAGTTGGGCTAGTTGGCCCAATATGGTGCCCAGTCTCTGGGTTTCCTCCGGGCTCTTAGTAGCCAGGTTTAGAAAGCTCATCATCGCCCCCGGGCGCGAAGTGCTCCCAGCCTTCCTTTTCAATCCCGACTTCCTTCCCTTGCTCATCGAGCAGCCTTACCTTGCCCGGCTCCTCGCTGACTATCTCACCAATTACTGACAGGGGGCAGGACATCAGCCCCTTAACCTTATCTACAACCCCAATGCTGCCTGTGAATAGAAGCTCGTAGTCTTCGCCCCCTGACAGAGCTAGATTCAGGCAATCGTCCGTGAAAGACTTGCGCACCAGGGGATGAATAGGTATTTGGTGGCAAAAGAGACGAGCCCCGACATTGCTTGCCTTGCACACCTTAGCCAGGTCGCTGACCAGACCATCGCTCAGGTCTATGGCAGTCCTCACCCCATGGCGGGCCAGGACTTGTCCTTCTGCGACGCGGGGATGGGGCTTAAGATGAGCCTCCCTCAAGCATGTGGCGGTTTCTGCATCGAGCTTGAGCCCCTTTTTAAGCATAACCAGCCCCGCTCCTGACGCCCCCAAATACCCGGTAACCGCGATCTGGTCGCCGGGGGCTGCCGCTGCGCGGGTGAGGACATCGCCTTCTGCAGTGCCATTTACAGCCAGGCTGAGGACGACAAGGGGCGCAGTGACTACATCGCCACCAGCGATGGCAACATCGTAGCGATGCGCCAGCTCCGCCATCCCCTGATAAAGCTGGGCCACATCCTCCACCTCGGTGTCCGGGGGTAAGCCCAGCGAGACCAAGGCATATTTTGGCGTCCCTCCCATGGCAGCGATGTCGCTGAGGTTCACCGCCAACGCTTTCCATCCCAGCTCAAACCAGGTCGTGGTGCTCAGGGTGAAGTGGACATCCTGAATCAGGGCATCGGTGGTGGCAAGCTGAATTGAGGCCTGAGTGCGCCAGGCGGCAGCATCATCGCCAATGTCCACCAGGAGCGCCTCACCCCTTGACTTGGTGGCAATTTGAGCCAAGAGCTCGATGAGTCCAAATTCCCCCAGTTCTGAGACCTTCACGGCAAGATTATACCTGCTTTCCTTGGCGGCGACAACCTGTGGTCAAATCGGAGAAAAGCTGATATAGTGAAGGCGGGGCTAGGGCTGCATGAATTGAGCCCGAGGCATAATTTCATGTCCCCCGCTTTTCGTAGTCGGAGCACCAAGTAGCATTAGGGCGTTCAGGATTATGGCAGGCGCCGCGCCAGTCCCATTTGCAGCTATCGCAGAGGATAATGTTCTTACCCAGTGCTTTCTTGATCCTGCGTTTTGCTCGAAACCAAAAGCTTGAACCCATGCTAACTTCATCCCGTGAGGCTCAAAACTAATATAACACCACAAAAACCTGGTGGCAAGAGATGAAGGAGGTGATCGTATGCCCATAGTGAGGGTGGAGATGTGGCCGGGGAGGACTCAGGCTCAGAAGGCGGAGCTGGCCAGGGTTATCACCGAGGCAGTGGTCACCATTGCCCATACCACCCCGGAGTCCACCATCGTCATCTTTGAGGATGTGGAACGGGAGAACTGGGCTGTCGCTGGTGTCCTTGCCTCCCAGCCACCATAGAAAGGCAGGCTGCATTAAGAACCCCTTGACATCGATACCTCGCTCTGCTATGGTAGCTTAATTTCGGGGGCCGCTAGCTCAATTGGTAGAGCAACTGACTCTTAATCAGTGGGTTACAGGTTCGAGTCCTGTGCGGCTCACCAATGGGGAAGTGTCGGAACTGGTAGACGAGCATGATTTAGGATCATGTGCCTTCGGGCGTAGGAGTTCGAGTCTCCTCTTCCCCACCAGATAAGCAATCTGAGGAAGTTTTATGACAGAGCTGGCTCAGGTCAGGGACCTGAGAGTCGCATCTTGACTCATAAGTTGTCGACTTCAGTTCCAGTTCATGTGATTTGATAGAAAGGGGGATAACGGATGGCAGAAGTCGCTGAAGATGTACGGCGCGAGCTATCAATTAGGTCTGCTTTGGACCGCTTCTGGATTTTGGCGATACTGGGAGGACTGATAGCTCTCTTTACCTCCATCAACTCCGAATTTTCGCCATACCTTTACTGGCCCTACTTCATGCCAGCAGCCATCGCCATACTAGCTGCCGTACTCTGGGAGAGGTGGCGCAGTGCGCCAATGAACGTTCGACGGGCTATAACCAGCTTGTTGGTGCTAATAGGCTCCTGGCTGGTGATCGGCGCCTGGCTCACAGGCTTTGCCGACATGGACTTTATGCCTGCCAGCCGATCTAGCGTTATGGCAGGTGAGCTTATCGAACAAATGACGACTTTCGAGCTGGAAGCTATGGAAGAAATTATGACCCGTGCTTTTACAGCCAGCTCGGTTAACACGGTAACACTCACCGGCGCCGGAGTAGGCGGATTTATTCTGCTCTTTAGCGGCATCACTGGCTGGTTTAGCCTCCGGCTCACGAGAAAGCTAGCAAAAACTTAGTTATTCAGCTTTCACTTTTCTGTGCTAATAATAAGCCTCCCGCATTGGCGAGGGGCTTTTCCTTTCAGGATGTTTGGCTTAAAGGTCAGCAGCAAGCCGGCGCAGGAACTCCTTGAATTCAGCGCCCATTTCAGGGTGGTCTAGAGCCAGGGATACCGTCGCCTTGAGCAAGCCCAGGGGTGTGCCGGCATCGTAGTATTTGCCCTCAAACTCATAACCGTAAACCGGTTGCTTTTGCAGCAGTTGCTTCAGGCCACCGCTGAGCTGAATCTCACCTCTCCTGTCTGGAGCAGTGGTTTCCAGTGCAGCAAAGATTTCGGGGGTGAGGATATATCTGCCCAGTATTGCCAGATCTGAAGGCGCTTCATCAGGCTCAGGCTTTTCTACCACGTCCAAGACCTGATATACCCGCTCCTCTACTTGTCGGGCCCCGATAATGCCATATCTTCTGCTCTCCTCCCTTGCCACACGGCGGACTGCGATCACACTCCCGTTGTAACGCTGGTATACATCGAGCATCTGCTTGAGCAGGAGCACCTCGGCATCGAAGACATCATCAGGGAGGAAAACAGCGAACGGCTCATCCCCAACAAGCCCTCTGGCAGCAAGGACGGCATGTCCCAGGCCAAGCTGCTCCCTTTGTCTGATGTAGCATATGTTGGCAAGTTCTGCAATCCGCCGCACCTCCTTCAGCAGCCTCTTCTCTCCCTTTTGCTCCAAGAAGTATTCCAGCTCAAAGTCGCGGTCGAAATGGTCTTCTATGGCTCCTTTTCCCAAGGATGTTATCACGATGATCTGCTCCAGATCACAGGAAACAGCTTCCTCGATAACATATTGGATCATAGGCTTATCCACCAGAGGGAGCATCTCCTTAGGTAGCGCCTTGGTTGCTGGCAGAAACCTCGTTCCCCAACCAGCCGCTGGGATCACTGCCTTGCGAATCTTCATCTCAAACCCCAGGCCCGCATATTTTACCGTAACAGAGCAGCATAGGCAAGGGGGCAAGACCAGACTTGACAGGGAACGCCGCTGTGGACTAGTATCTCAGTGGGTCGTGCTAGGCGGGGAGCTAGCGGTGCCCTGTATCCGCAATCCGCTATAGCGGGGCTGAATTCCTGCTCGAGGTCTGCTGCCTCGTGGGACTGCTTGTGCTAAGCGGCGTTGAAGACTGGGTCCTGTGCAGCAGAACACTGTGAACCCCGTCAGGTCCGGAAGGAAGCAGCGGTAAATAGTAGCTTCTGGGTGCCGCAGGGTTGCCTGGTTGGAGCTGGCTGACAGGGGCAAGCCAGGAAGCGGGATCGACAGCGGGTGCACGACCCGTTTCTTTATAGAGGGCTTCAGCCGATGGTAAAGGGTAGTGGGGGTCTCCTCAGCCAGACCAAGAAACAACTTCGCAGCCTCGAGCTTCATGCCAGAAAGGGGCTGGGACAGCACTTCCTTGTCGATGAGGAGGTGCTTAAACGCATCGTCTCGGCGGCAGAGCTCGACTCTACGGATACCGTGGTTGAGGCAGGACCTGGCCTCGGCATATTGACCAAGGCGCTGGCGCAGAGAGCAGGCCGGGTTATTGCCGTTGAGCTTGACCCCAGGCTGGCCTCAGCCCTGGAGCAGGCTCTCGCTTCCCTAGCCAATGTCACCATTGTTAACGCCGATATACTGGAGAGCGACCCCGTAGAGCTGATAAAAAAAGCAAGGGGCGATGTTGAACCCAGATACAAGGTTGTGGCCAACCTCCCTTATTATATCGCCTCCGCGGTGGTGCGCCACTTTCTTGAGGCAGGGCTCAAGCCCCGGCTGATGGTGTTTATGGTGCAAAAGGAAGTGGCTCAAGCCATTGTCGCCCAACCCGGCGACATGAGCCTTTTAAGCGTAAGTGCACAATTATACGGCAAGCCCTCAATTGTGGACTATGTGCCGCCACGAAGCTTCTACCCCCCACCCAAGGTCAGCTCCGCCATTGTCCGCATCGAGGTTTACGACCACCCTGCGGTGGAGGAGGACGTGACTCGCTTCTTTGAGGTGGTCCGTGCCGGGTTCACGGCCCCGCGCAAGCAGCTACATAATTCCCTGGCTCAGGGGCTTAAGATATTACCTGCCGAGGCTGCTGCCTTGCTGGAGAAAGCCATGATAAGCCAAGAGCGTCGGGCTGAGACCCTAACCCTTGAGGAGTGGGCTCAGCTTTGCCGCGTGTTTAGTGCCGCAGCCCTGAAGGAGCAATGCTGACCCTTTTCGCTTACTCCAAGATCAACCTGACCCTAGAGGTTCTGAGCAGGCGAGCTGATAGCTACCATGAGCTTATGACCGTCTTCCAGACAATCGACCTCAAAGATACCCTTTCCTTTGCTGAGCAACAGGGGATGAGTCTTGAGTGCGACTACCCCGGTCTGAATTCGCCCCACAACCTGGCACTGAAGGCGGCGGGCGTGCTTCAAGAAGCGACCGGTTGCAGCAAGGGGGCATGGATTTCCATCAAGAAGGGCATTCCGCTGGCTGCGGGGCTGGGGGGTGGCGCCAGCGATACCGCCGCCACGCTGCAAGCCCTTAATGAGCTCTGGCAGCTAGGCTTATCCCGGGAGCAATTGCTTCAGTTAGCAGCAAAAGTGAGCTCCGATGCTGCCTTTTTCCTCTATGGCGGCACAGCCTTGGGACAAGGACGGGGCGAAAGAATAACCCCCTTACCCCCCTTTCCCCCATCCTGGGTTGTTCTGCTGAAGCCACCTATCAATGTTCCCGATAACAAAACGGAGAGGCTTTATGCCAGCCTAAACCCATCCCACTTTACCTCAGGGCAATTCAGCAAGAGCATGGTCGAGCTTCTTCATCGCAGAGGTGAGATCCCATCCTCCTCCCTTTTCAATACCTTCGAGCAGGTTGCCTTTGCCGCCTTTCCTGGACTGGAGGAGTATTGGCAACACTTTCTCGACCTGGGCGCCGATAACGTTCATCTCGCAGGCTCAGGTCCTACGCTGTTCACCTTGACCAGGGATCGGTCTCACGGGGAGGAGCTATATCGCTCTCTGAGTAGAAAGGGACTGGAAGTTTACCTTGTTCAGACTATGGACAAACTCTAAGGCAGTCTCGAAACTGAACACCACTTTAGCCAACTTGTTTCGTAGCACATGGCTCATGATGGGGCGGGGCAAGGTTACCAGGGTGGTTATACTGGTTTTCACGCTCGTCCTCGTTGTCGTGCCCATCGTGGTTGTTGTTAAAGGCTTCGATATCGAGCGCATCGCTACCTATGGTTATGCCGGCGTTTTCCTCGCCAGCTTCCTTTCCAGCACCACCATCATTTTCCCCGCTCCGGGGATAGCGGTGGTGGTCGTCGCTGCTGCGTTATTACACCCAGCTTGGGTCGCCGTTGTCGCCGCTGTTGGTGGCTCGTTGGGAGAATTTACCGGATATCTCGCTGGGTACGGAGGAAGAGTAGCCATTGGGGAGAGGTATGGGGAAAGGTACGAGAGGGCGGAAAGATGGATGAAGCGCCATGGCTTTATCACCTTGGCCACCTTTGCCTTTATGCCCTTCTTGATTTTTGACCTCGCCGGCATCGCCGCCGGAGCGCTGAGATTTCCCTTTTGGAAATTTCTCCTCGCTTGCTTTGCCGGACGCCTGCCCCGGTCTTTCTATGAGTGCTATCTCGGATGGTTGATATTGCCCCGCTTCTTGCCTTAAAATCCAGGCCTGGAGGGTTAGCGCTGAAATGATCATCGACATGCATGTTCATACCACTAAAGGGGGGTATGATAGCATGCTATCAATGCCTCAGTTGGTTGCAACGCTAGAGGGGAGTAAGCTTGATGGTGTGTGCGTCACCGAGCACAACTACGCCTGGACTCGCGCGGAATTAGAAAAGGTCGTCTCTAACCACAATGTCACCGTTCTGGCAGGGATGGAGGTAGAGACAGATGTGGGGCACATCGTTATCTTTGGTCTGGATAGATACGTCTCAGGAATTTATAAGGCAAGCAAGCTACGCCAAATCGCCGATGAGGTGGGAGGCTTCCTAATCGGGGTGCACCCTTTCCGCAGGTTCTTTGACCCTGATGACCTGGGGATGAAACCGAAGCGCGATTGGTCACAAGCCTTTGAGGAGGCTATCGCTCTCCCCGTCCTCGGAGTGGTCGATGAGATCGAGGTGCTTAATAGTTGTTGCACCGAGAAGGAGAACGCCCTCGCCCTGGGGGTGGCAAGAAAACTTGGGCTAAGGGGTACTGCGGGGAGCGATGCCCACTCCACTTATGGTCTTGGTTCTTCGGTTACTGTTTTCCAGAGGGAGATCAGGAATGAAAGCGACCTCATCACTGAGCTCAAGGCGGGGAGGTTCTATCCTGCGCAGCGACTCCCCAGCGGCGAGATCGTCCGTTACAGCCATCAAAACCTCTTTGACGTAGGAAACCCATTATGAACCAGATCTGCGTTTCCGTTGACCTAGAGGCCAACAGGCTTGGGAGGTGCTTGCCCGTATCGAAGGAAAAGTTTGGGAGGATATCATGGAAGTGAAGCCACCCTTTTTGGTCTCATACAGCATCACCACTAAGTGTAATCTGGCTTGCAAGCACTGCTATAGCGAAGCAACGGAGGAGGCAGCCGGCGATGAGCTTTCCACCGAGGAAGCGCTCAAGCTTGTCGACGACCTAGCACGCTGGGGAATCGGTCTCTTGGTCATCGATGGTGGCGAACCACTATGTAGAGACGACTTCCTAGAAATCGTCTCCTCCGCCTCAAGCAAGGGGATAATGACCGGGGTCGGGAGCAATGGCATACTCATCGATAAAGGGATGGCCCAAAAGATGGTGGAGGCAGGTATGCAGTCGGTGTCAATCTCAATTGATGGCGTTGATGCTGAGACCCATGACTCCTTTCGCGGTAAAAGCGGTGCCTTTGACCAGGCAATGGCGGGGGCAGCAGCTTGCAAGGCGGTGGGTTTACCCTTTCAATTCAATATGGTCATTAGAAAGGGGACCCTTTCCCAAGTCCCGGAGATGCTTCGGTTGGCGGTAGAGAGCGGTGCCAATGCTGCTGAATTCTTTGACCTGATAGAGGCGGGTAGGGCCAAGGAGCAGTGCCAGGGCGAGGTGCTGGAGCTGGAGGAAAGAAAAGCCATTATGGAGTGGTTGGCTCAAGCCCAGATAGATTGCCCCCTCCTGATCCGGGTACCTGCCTGTCCCATGTATCCTCTAATCCTCAAGCAGAGACAGGTTCAACCTAAACACTTTCCTATGGAGGCGCTGCGGCGAATTCCATACTACAATAGAGGGTGTGCTGCGGGGATGCCTTCCGGCTACCTGGTGGTGCGGGCAAACGGGGAGGTGAATCCTTGTATGCTGCTTCAAATCGAGATCGGCAATGTGAGAGCCAAAAGCATCGTCAAGATATGGCAGGAGTCAGAAATCCTGGCTCGACTTCGCTCCAGGGAGCTGCTGCAGGGGAGATGTGGCGAGTGTGAATATAAGATGGAGTGTGCTGGTTGTCGCGGCCGAGCCTACGAGCGGAGCGGCGATATGCTTGCCCCGGACACAGGCTGCTGGCTGTGAAACAGCCCCGCTTGTTACCAGAGCGCAGAGCCCTGCCCCATATCCATAGACGATTGACTCAGCTCGGGATGCTCAGAGAGACAAATATTGCATACAAACCCTATGGCACAGCGCACATCGTCGCTATAGACGCGGCCACAGCTTCTCACCTGGGCATCGATTGACCACGCCATATGAAATTTCATACCGCACAGGGAGCAGCGGGAGACATTTTCCTCATCTACGGGTTCCCCGCAAACGCCGCATAGCTCCTCCAACTTTTCCTCCTTCAAATCTCCCTCCCCGCAATCCAGTGGCGAACCAAGGCCTCCTCTTCCTCCCTGGTGCTCACCCTGCTGTCCATCTTAGCCTCAAGAAGCGCCTTCAGCATCCTTCCCAGGCGGGGACCAGGCGCCACTCCCATCTCCTTCAGGTCTTCGCCATCGAGAGATAATTTGACATAACGCAAATCGGTGAGGTAAAGGTCAAGGCGGCTGCGGATGGCTGGCAAGTCGCAGGCCAGAGCGCAGGTAGTGATCGCCTCAGGGGTATATTGCCTTAGCAAGCGGTAGACGCCGCTTCGAGAGAGGTCGGCAACAGCCAGGGCAGGGAGGTCTGCCTTCAGCCGCACCATCTGACGCAACATTCGCGCCAGCCCACCGACTATATTGAGGCGGGCAATAACACTCTCAAGCTCCTCTTCGGTGAGATGATAGAGGAGCAGGGATAGATAGATAGGTGAGGATGGTAAGATGGCAAGCTGGTGAACGTGGCGAAACCTCTCCGCCAGCCATCCATTCCCTTTAAGAGAGGGGTGAAGCTCCTGGAGCACTCCCAGCTCTTCAGCGCGATGCAGAATGCGCTCCGGCTTTTCCTCCTCCAAGATAAGCTCAACCTCGTGCCTAATCCTGTCCCCGCTGATGGTATTTAGCATGGATTTATGCTGGCGCAGCAACTTTTCCGTATTTTCCTCCAGCTTAAAGCCAAGCCTCTGCTCGTAGCGCAGGGCGCGCAGGATTCGCGTTGCGTCATCGATGAAGCTCCTGGGATGCAGTATGCGGATCAGTTTTTGCTTCAGGTCGCTTCTGCCTTCGTGAGGGTCGAATAGCTGGCCAAAGGAAGGGGGGTCAAGATTGACGGCCATGGCGTTTATGGAAAAGTCCCTGCGCGCAAGGTCGTCCCTGATGATGCCTGGCTTTACCTCAGGGAGCGCCCCTGCGCTGGGATAGCTCTCCGAGCGCGCCGTGACTAGGTCGATGCTGAGCTCACCGCGACTGAACTTCGCCGTGCCAAAACGGGGATGAGTGATCACCTTCTCCCCACTAGCCTTGGCAAGCTGGCGTGCCAGGCGAGGGGCATCCCCCTCCATCACCAGGTCGAAGTCAAGATTGGGGCGACCTAAAAGCAGATCGCGCACTGCCCCACCAACAAGATAAAGGCTCTGCTCCTGAGCCTGAGCTATCTCTCCCGCCAACCGGAGAAAGGCGAGAAAATCCCGGGGAAAATCCCGTTCCATTCTTGAAGCCAGATTCTCCATCAAGTGGATTATAGCATTCTCACCTTGACAAATCGAGGTCGGGCAATATATGCTCCCTTGATAGAGTTAGAACTGAAGGGAGTTTTCATCTTGGCTGATCTTGACACTTTTCAGCAGGTACTCGGCGTCACCTTCAGAGACCTGTCCCTGCTCAAACTGGCACTGGTTCATCGCTCCTACCTCAATGAGAACCCCGAATTTCCCCTCACCTCCAATGAGCGCCTGGAGTTCCTCGGTGATTCCTTACTGACCTTTGTTATTGCCGAAAAGCTGTATCAGGAGTTCCCTGACCTATCTGAGGGCGAAATGACCAAGCTCCGCTCCGCCCTGGTGCGTCAGTCGACCCTGGCCCGGCTGGCAGGCTCTCTGGGGCTTGGCGATTACCTCTACCTGGGGCATGGTGAGGAGGCCACCGGAGGACGCACCAAACCTTCCACACTGGCCCGAGCCTTTGAAGCAGTGGTGGGGGCGGTGGTGATGGATCAGGGCTTTGATGGCGCCAAACAATTCGTTTTAAGCCTTTTCCAAGGTGAGATTCATAGCGCTATCGAGGAAAAGTTAGCCGGCGACTACAAATCGAGGCTGCAAGAGCTGGTCCAAGCCAAGCATCAGGTGCCACCACTCTACAGGACGATTAAAGAAGAGGGGCCGGACCACGCCAAGAAGTTCACTGTAGAGGTAATCGTCGCTGATTCTGTAATCGGCGTGGGGCGAGGCAGAAGCAAGCGGATGGCTGAAATGGAGGCAGCAAGGGTGGCACTGGAGGGCTTTTCACCGGATAGTCAGTAGCCCTAGCCTCAGTTTGTCCTGGGAGGGCTGTTGTGCTAGAATGGAGTGTTAGCAATCTTTAGCCCAGTTCAGAGGCAAATAAACGAAAAGGGGGGAAACTTGGTTGGCGAGCTGAAGGTATTCACCGGAAATGCTCACCCTGTTTTAGCTCAGGGAGTGTGCGACTATTTGGGCATTCCTCTGGGCCAGACCGAGGTGTTCGAATTTTCTAATGAGAATATCTTTGTCCGCATCCTGGAGAATGTGCGCCAGCGGGATGTCTTCGCCATTCAGCCGATCTGCTCCCCGGTGAATAAGAGCCTGATGGAGCTTTTGATAATGCTTGATGCGCTGAAGAGAGCCTCGGCGGAGCGAATCACCGCCGTTGTCCCCTACTACGGCTACGGGCGCACCGATAAGAAGGATCAGCCACGGGTGCCGATAACGGCGAGGCTCATCGCTGACCTGATAACTGTAGCTGGGGCTAACCGCCTGCTCACCATTGACCTTCATGCGGGGCAGATTCAGGGCTTCTTCACCATCCCTGTTGATGAACTGACGGCTTTCCATGTCTTGAGCAGCTATTTTGAAGATAAGGCCCTGGAGAATTTGGTGGTAGTGGCCACAGACATCGGCATTTCCAAGCGGGCACGCGACCTTGCGGAAAGGCTTAATACCCCCCTCGCCATTATTGAGAAGAGGCGAGTGGGCAATGTCGATAAGGCGGAGACCCTTAACATCATTGGTGAGGTGGAGGGGATGCGCGCCCTGCTCATCGATGATGAGATCGATACCGCAGGCTCGCTTGTGGCTGCGGTGACTGCTCTGGAGGAGAGGGGGGCAAAGGAGGTCTATTCCTGCTGCACTCACCCCGTCTTTTCTGGCCCCGCCGTCCAGAGAATCGCCGCCTCACCAGTCAAAGAGGTGGTGATCACCGATACCATCCCCATCCGCGATAGCAAGAAGAGCGGAAAGATTACCGTCCTTTCTATCGCATCGCTCCTGGGCGAGGCCATCCACCGCATCCATGCCGGGCTCTCCATAGGAGCAATGTTTGAGCAGTGAGGCAAAGTCATGTTTAAGTGGCTTGGCTCTCTTATGGATTCCAATGAGAAGGAGCTGACGCGCCTCCAGCCTACAGTTGAGCGCATCAATGCCCTTGAGCCTGAGTTTGAGGCCCTCTCCGACGAGCAGCTCGGCCACAAGACAGATGAGTTCAAGGCTCGGCTGGAGAGGGGGGAGGTGCTGGATAGGCTTCTTCCCGAGGCCTTTGCCGCAGTCAGGGAGGCAGCAAAGCGAACCCTGGGACAGCGCCACTTTGATGTCCAGCTCATGGGAGGCATCGTCCTCCACCAGACCAAGATCGCCGAGATGAAGACCGGCGAGGGAAAGACCCTGGTCGCCACCCTCCCCATTTACCTCAATGCCCTCAGTGGCAAGGGGACTCACCTGGTCACCGTGAACGACTACCTGGCAAAGCGAGACTGTAACTGGATGGGCCCTATCTATCATCTCCTGGGGCTGAGCGTGGCGAGCATCCAGCACGAGGCCTCCTTTCTCTTCGACCCAGAGCATGACTCCGGGGATCCCTCCTGGAGCCATCTAAAGACCATCGACCGCCGCCAAGCCTATGCGGCCGATGTTACCTATGGCACCAATAACGAGTTTGGCTTCGACTCCCTCAGGGATAACATGGCCCTGGACCTCTCCCGCTGCGTCCAGCGCCCGCTTCATTATGCCATCGTTGACGAGGTGGACTACATCCTCATTGATGAAGCACGCACCCCCCTCATCATCAGCGGGCCGGCGATGGAGGCGGCACAAAAATACCACATCTTCGCCAAATTGATCCCCCGTCTTCGCCGCGATGAGGACTACGAGGTAGAGGAGAGGACAAAGGCAGTCACCCTCACCGATGAGGGCTTCTCTAAGATGGAGAAGATGCTTAAAAAGGAGGGGCTGTTAAAGGCGCCCAGCCTCTACGACGATTCCAACATGGCTCTCACCCACTATCTGGAAAGCGCCCTGAAGGCGCACGTTCTTTTCCACAGGGACCGCGATTACGTGGTCAAGGATGGACAGGTGATTATCGTTGATGAGTTCACTGGGCGGATGATGCCCGGTCGCAGATACTCCGAGGGGCTGCATCAGGCCATTGAAGCCAAGGAAGGGGTTCAGGTTCAGCGCGAGAATGTGACCATGGCCACCATCACCTTCCAGAACTACTTTCGCCTCTATGAAAAGCTCGCCGGGATGACGGGCACCGCAGTCACCGAGGCCGAGGAGCTTCACAAGATATATAAACTTGAGGTGCTGGTCATCCCCACCAACAAGCCCATGATTCGCACCGACTATCCCGATCAGGTTTACCAGAATGAGGAGGCAAAGTTTCGCAACGTGGCTCAGGAGATCGAGGCGCTGCACGCCGAGAGCCGCCCGGTGCTCATTGGCACCGTCTCCATCGAGAAATCGGAGCACCTCAGCGATTTGCTGACAAAGAAAGGCATTCCCCACGAGGTGCTGAACGCCAAGCACCATGAAAAAGAGGCAGCCATTATTGCCAAGGCAGGCGAGCCCGGGGCGGTAACAGTAGCCACCAACATGGCAGGGCGTGGCGTGGATATCATGCTCGGCGAGGGGATCGCTGAAAAGGGCGGTCTCCATGTCATCGGCACTGAGCGCCATGAGGCGAGGCGCATCGATAACCAGCTCCGAGGGCGTTCGGGACGCCAGGGCGACCCCGGAAGCTCCCGCTTCTACGTTTCGCTGGAGGACGATGTTGTGCGCCGCTTTGGTGGCGATAAGCTCAAGAGCTTCATGGAATGGGCCCACTTCGATGAGGATACCCCTGTCGAGCACTCCTGGATTAACAAGGCTATCGAGGGCGCCCAGACGAAGATCGAGGGCTACCATTTCGATATCCGCAAGCATCTCGTTGACTACGACGATGTGATGAACAAGCACCGCGAGGTCATCTACAACGAGCGGGGTAAGATACTCTCCGGCGCTGATATTAAGGCTAACATCCAGTCCATGATCGCTGAAGAAATCAAC
>DAOUOW010000028.1 GCA_030626475.1 Chloroflexota bacterium
AGAGGAAGACCGCCTAAAAGCTGGCAGGCAAGCTTAGTCTATGTTGTAGTGTGCGCTTCTGTTCCACCTTTGAGTTGTTTCTCAACTTGCCCTTGTATCCAATTGACTTTGAGCAAGCCCAATGACGTAATAGAGGTTAAAGGAGTCGAGGAAAGGGTAGCCAATAGCAAAGCTCACCACCATGCTGCTGGCAGCGATGGCTTGCAGGATAGGACCTCGCTTGCGGTTAACAGAAAGGCTAATCAGCTCTCCGATAGCATAGCCAACAGCAGCCGCCAGCACGAGGTAGAAAAGGAGATAGCGGAATAGGTCAAAGATCATCGCCCAGGCAATGCCAGCCGCAGCCGCAACCCCCAGCCCCACCACTGAAGCAATGAGGTAGCGCCGAAAAGAAATCTCAAAGGTGGGCAAGCGCCTCGATCGAGCACACTCAGTGCAACGCGCCCCTACAGGTGTCTGCACCAAGCACTTGGGGCAGATGGGACGGCCACATTTGCCGCATCTAAGGTTGGTTTCCACATCTGGGTGGGTGGCACATTTCATCGCAGCAGCTAATAAAACCTATTCCCTGGATTCCTTGACATCTTCCTCCTCGCCAAGGGCTCTCTCCACATTGGGAGGCTTTCTATGGATCCAGGCTTCTCTGGCACGAATATCCCGGTCAAGAAGGATACGGTAAAGCGCTACTTGCTTCCATTCACCAGCAAGGGCGTCAAAGCTCCAGTTTGCTATCAACCTCTTGGTCATCATCAAAAGCACCATCCCCATCAGGCACAGGGTCAAGGCTAATGGTTCTCCAAAGCCCAAGCTAGCGAAGGGCAGGGACACCCCACCGAGGAGGGCTCCCAGGGGCGAATTCCTCAAAAGAGCAAGGCACAGGAGCCAAACAACAACAAACACCAGAAGCTCCCACCGTGCCATAAGAACGAGAACGCCCATCATAGTGGCAATCCCACGCCCTCCAGAAAATCTGAGAAAGATGGACCAATTGTGACCTGCAATGGCAGCCAGGCCCACTATCCCCTGCGCACCAACGCTGAAATCCGCCAGGTGGGCAATAAATACCGGTATCAGACCCTTTAAGATATCGGCAATCCCCACCGGAACTACTGCCCAACGGGCTACTGAAGCCCACACATTTGACCCGCTGACACTCCCACTGCCATGCTTTCTAACATCTATCCCCCTGATCAACTTACCCGCAATGTAGGCACTGGGCACTGAGCCAAGGAGATAGGCGCCGATGGTTAGCAGTATCACTTGGAGTAACATAAGCCGTCCCCTATCCTCAGGTTAACATGGAAACAAGCCACGTGATCCACCTCCTCCTCAACCTGCCTGGCAGAAGGGGTGTGGTATGGAAACCACCCTCGGCAAGAAAAAACTCCTTTGGTGGGACAACCTTACGGTAAAGCTTCAAGACGTCTTGATAAGAGATTGCCTTATCCCCTTTGCAGTGGACAAACAGCTTGGGGAAAGGCCCCAGCCTCTCAAAGGCAGCAGACAGCCTAAGCTTGGTCCAAAGTTCCAGGCTCTTTTCCCAGTCGACGTACAATCGATATCCGCGGAACCGCATCCAGAGCACAGATATTGCTCCCTCGAGCTTCCCCATCCCCGGAAGAGGGCCATGACGGGGATATTCGAAGATGAAGCTCCCTACTTGCGCCGCCTTATGGTAAAGGGAGAGAAGGAATCCCTCCGCGCGGCCGCCGGTCTCAGAGGGACTGGAAAGAGAAACTAGCGCACTGAGGCGTTCAACCTTGGTGGCAGCATTGATCACTGCCATTGCCCCCAAGCTATGCCCCACAAGAGCAATTCGCTCGGCATCGATCTCGGGGCGCTGGCGCAAAAACTCCACGGCAGCAACGACATCCTGAGCTTCATTCCCATCAAGCTTGCCCTCACTCTTCCCATGACCGCGGAAATCGAAGCTAAGAGTGGCAACACCCTGGCGGGCGATCAGCTGAGCACAGGGCCTCATGGCACGATGATCCGACCCCATCCCGTGGCACAGGACAGCTCCAGGAAAGGGCATCTCGTCGTGGGGCAGGATGAGCTCCCCGTGTAGCATCCCGGCTTCGCCAGCGAAATCTACCGCCTGTGAATGCCATCTCATTGGGTCACCACCCTAGCCCGGGATTGTCATGCCGGGCAACAAGCTGCTCGAGACAAACTGAGGGCACATCTATGCCGCCAACCAGTGTCTCCCCACCACTCCCGAAACCATGAAAGTCACTGCCGCCGGTAGTAATGAGCCCGTGCTTATCGGCAATATCCACCAGAAATTTGACAGCTCGCTTGCCATAACCGTTATAATACGCCTCCAAACCTACAAGCCCCACTGCTTTAAGCTGTTCTAAAAGCTCCTCCAGACCATCAATACTAGCCGGGTGCGCCAACACAGGTAAGCCTCCTGCTTTCGCCACCACCTTCACCGCCTTCACGGGCGATAGCCGCTCCCGTTCTACATAGGCTGGTCCATGACGACCGATATACCTATTGAAAGCCTCCTGAAGGGACGAGATGTAGCCCTGCTCCAGCATTGCCTGAGCGATGTGCGGTCGCCCTATGGAGCCGCCAGCGGCCAATTCCTTGACCCGCTCCCAGCTTACCTCAATCCCCAATTGTGCCAGCTTAGCCCTTATCCTGCGCGCCCTTCTTCTGCGGTCCTGGCGCAGGTGGCGCAATGTCAGCCTTAGCTCCGGGCTGCGATAATCTATGAAATAGCCCAGAATGTGAACCTCACCATCGGGGATATCAGTGTTGATCTCCACTCCAGGGATCACCTTAAGCGGGGGGAATGATTCTGCCGTCTTCACCGCGGCGGTAATACCAGCCACAGAATCGTGGTCGGTGATGGCGATCACCTCCAACCCTCTTTCCGCCGCCAACTGAACCACCTCCTCAGGACTAAGCCTGCCATCAGAAGCGGTGGTGTGGAGGTGAAGGTCTATCTTCATCCTGCTTCTATTTCCCTATCGATGCGGATTATGCTCTTTGCTCTGCCCGTGCTTTTCTCCACCTCCACCAACACGGAATTAAGGATAACATTTCCCTTGCCCACCGATAGCCGATGGGGAAGCTGAGTAAGAAACCTCCTGAGCACAGCATCGGTATCATCCCCGATAACTGAATCCAGAGGGCCGGTCATGCCCACATCTGTGATATAGGCAGTGCCCTTAGGCAGTAGCCGAGTATCTATGGTGCCAACATGAGTATGCGTTCCCAGCACAGCGCTCACTCGACCGTCCAAATACCGCCCCAAAGCAACCTTTTCCGAGGTTGCCTCAGCGTGAAAATCGATGATAACTACCGGGGGCCTGTCAGCGGGATCCGCTAGAAGCTGATCCATAGCCCGGAAGGGGCAATCGAAGTTTCCCACAAAGGTGCGCCCAACGAGGTTAACGACCAAGACTCCCTCCTTAATCCAGTAGCCACGACCAGGAACGCCGGGAGGGTAATTTAAGGGTCGCAGAATAGCAAGCTCGCTATCAAGTGTGGGCATAATCTCCTTCTGGTCCCAGATATGGTTTCCCGAGGTGATGACATCGATGCCGCACCCCAGAAGCTCTTCTGCTGTTGCCTTGGTTAAGCCCAGCCCACCGGCAGCATTTTCGCCATTGGCAATGACCAGGTCAACCCCATATTCCTGGCGCAGGCCTGGCACCAAAGCCCCAACCGCCCTCCTGCCCGGTCTCCCTATTACATCGCCAACCATAAGGATTCGCAATGGCTCTCCTACTTTGCGACATCTACTGCCCTGGTCTCCCTGATAACCGTTACCTTTATCTGACCGGGATATTCCAGAGTTTCCTCGATTTTCTTCACTATGTCCCGGGCAAGTCTTAGTGCCTCAATGTCATCTATCTCAGAAGGCTTAACCATGATGCGGATCTCGCGACCGGCCTGGATGGCATAAGATTTCTCCACACCGGTGAAACTATTAGCCAGACCCTCCAGGGCCTCGAGCCGCTTCAGGTATTGTTCCAGAGATTCCCTTCTTGCCCCTGGCCTGCTACCACTAATGGCATCGGCTGTGGAGATGAGAAAGCCCATCACACTCATCGGGCCAGCCTCCCCATGGTGCTGAGCGATGGCATCGACCACCTCTTCTGACTTATCCCACTGCCTTACCAGGTCAGCACCAATCTGGGCATGGGGTCCCTCCACCTGGTGGTCCACTGCCTTGCCGATATCGTGAAGCAAACCCGCTTTCTTGGCCACATCAACCTTGGCTCCCAACTCGGAGGCCATCATGCCCGCGAGATGGGCTGTCTCGATGCTGTGGAGGAGTACATTTTGTCCATAGCTGAAGCGATACTTGAGCCGACCCAGAAGCGTGATCAGCTCAGGGTGCAGCCCAGGTACCCCCACCTGATAGACAGCCTGTTCCCCTTCAGACTGGATTCTCTCCTCCACCTCGCTCTTCGCCTTTTCCACCATCTCCTCGATACGGGCGGGGTGAATTCGACCATCGATGATGAGCTTCTCCAGGGCGATACGGGTAACCTCGCGCCGCACGGGGTCAAAGCTGGAGATGGTCACCGCCTCCGGGGTATCATCAATGATGAGGTCAACACCGGTAGCATTCTCTAAGGCCCTTATGTTGCGTCCCTCTCGCCCAATTAGACGCCCCTTCATCTCATCGCCGGGCAGGGGAACCACCGACACCGTGGTCTCCGATACCACATCGGTAGCACAGCGCTGAATGGCTTGAACGATGATCTCCCGTGCCTTCTCATCGGCTTCCTGCTTTAATTCAGCCTCGATCTCATGCAGGCGACGAGAGGCGTCTTCACGTGCCTCATCCTCCATGGCCTTGATCAGGAGTTCCTTGGCCTCGGCGCTGGACATCCCGGAGATAAGCTCCAACTGCTGAATCTGCTTCTGCCTAATCTCCTCCAACTGAGCACGCAGCGCATCGGCGTCTTTTTCTTTGACAGCCAGGCTGCGATCCCGGCGCTCCAAGCCTTCTAACCTTCGATCGAGATTCTCCTCCCTCTGGGAGATGCGTCTTGCCTGCCGATTAAGGTCGGCATGACGCTCCCGAATCTCAGCCTCCGCTTGAGACTTGATCTTTATTGCATCCTCTTTGGCCTCAAGGAGGGCTTCTTTGTGCTTGGTCTTGGCTTCGATGAACAGATCAGCAGCGTGCTTCTCTGCATCCCGAATCCTCTGGCTTCTTAGTACTATCACTAGCAGTGCAGCACTTAAGCCCCCCAAGGCAACCCCAGCCACTGCCGCAATTATCAAAGTGGGATCCATTTTTCATCATCCCCTTTCCTCTGAAGCTTTCAAGCTCAAAGGAGAGTGTCATAGGTTATCTTCCTATTAAACCCCCTCTTTGCCTTATGTGTCAAGGCAAATGAAGCCATCTACGGCATTCTACTTCCTTGACTCCTGCCATAGCCGCTCTATAACGCGGTTTGCCACCTCATAGCTGAAACCCCTTCTCACGAGGAAGGCGCCCAGCTTCTTCCTGAAGTTGTTGCGCTCTTCTTTAGCCCAAGGGCGCGCTCGCCTCTCGGCTGCGCGGTAAGCAGCCTCCTCCTCATCAATCCCGTCAACAACATCAGCGATAACCTCAGGCTCAATCCCTTTTCGCCTCAGCTCCAGCTTAAGCATTCGCTTACTGCGAGGGCTAAAGGACTCCCGATTCTCCGTCCAGAATTGGGCAAAGGCAACATCATCCACCATGTGCCCCGCTTTCAGGTGAAGGATAACCCTATCGATAGTTTGCTCTTCAAATTTTCGCCTCAGTCTCATCCTTATCTCTGCTTCACTGCGAGGACGATAGCTCAAAAACCGAAGTGCAGCATTGAGGCACTTGCCAAATAGCTCAGCACTTGCCAGTTCCTCTATTTGGGGATCGGATAGCACCTGGCCCAAATGGAGACCCTGCTCTGCGGCCACCTCAATTCCCAAGCTGAAGGCAAAGGTTCCGTCAAGAAAGACGTTAACCCGTTCCTTCCCTCTCTTCTGGGCTTCGATAGCGGTTATGGTCCTCATAATGCCCTCAAAATAACACAAAAAGGCTGGGCTAAAAGCTCCCAGCCTTCTTTTGGAACCAGAGCAAGGTTTATATTTCTGCTAGATCGGCATCAGAGGCAGGGGTAATGGGCGCAGGAGAAGCCATCGCCAAGAGCTGCCTCTCCAACTCCTGAGCGATATCTTTGTGCTGCCTCAGGTAGTCCTTGGCGTTCTCTCTCCCCTGACCAAGGCGAGTCTCACCAAAGGAATAGAAGGCGCCCACCTTCTTCACCAATTCAGTCTCCACTCCCAGATCGAGGAAGCTGCCCTCCTTACTTATCCCGGTATCAAACATTATGTCAAATTCAGCGTTCTTAAACGGAGGAGCCACCTTGTTCTTGACCACCTTCGCCCTGACGCGGCTGCCGATGGCTTCGGAACCGGCCTTGATGGTTTCCACCCTCCTCAGATCGATCCTCACTGAGCTATAAAACTTGAGCGCCCTACCCCCAGGGGTCACCTCAGGATTGCCAAAGAAAACCCCCACCTTTTCCCGCAATTGGTTGATGAATATCACAGCGGTGCGCGACTTATGGATGGCAGCTGCTAGCTTTCGCAGTGCCTGGGACATCAGCCGAGCCTGTAACCCAACATGAACATCTCCCATCTCCCCCTCAAGCTCGGCCCTGGGAACAAGAGCCGCCACACTATCGATGACTACCACATCAACCGCGCCGCTGCGCACCAATGCCTCAGTGATCTCCAGAGCCTGCTCTCCAGTATCCGGCTGGGATAACCATAGTTCATCAACTTTGACACCACAATTGGCGGCATATGCAGAATCAAAAGCATGTTCCACATCTATATAGGCGGCCTCGCCACCGCGCTTTTGAGCCTCGGCAATAACATGAAGCGCCAGTGTCGATTTCCCCGCCATCTCCGGGCCAAAGATCTCAGTGACCCGACCCCGCGGTATGCCACCAATTCCAAGGGCAAAATCCAAGGAGATAGCCCCGGTGGGAATGGAATCCACCTTCACCCTGACCGATGCTTCCCCTAACCTCATAATAGAGCCCGTACCAAACCGCTTCTCGATCTGGCCGATGGCAAGCTCAAGGGCCTTCTCCTTTTCCGTAGCCATCTCACCCTCTGGGTATCAAAGAAGTCAACAATGTTAGGGCATCATAGCACACTATTGTGGTTAAGACAAGGGGTTAAAAGGGGGGAATTGCCGGCGTTGACCTTTTGTGGGCGCTCCTTGCCACCATAGCATCCACCCTCTTCTTTGTCTCGTCCCCTGCCTCTCCAGTGGCGAGATAATGGTCCAGCTCCTGGTAGGTTATGCCCATCTCCCCCTCGTCGGTTTGACCCGTCCACAGCCCTGCCGAGGGGGGCTTGTCAATAATCTCCTCAGGGATGCCGAGATAAATCGCCAGCTGCCGAACCTGACTCTTCACCAGATTCCCCAGGGGCAGGATGTCGACCCCGCCATCCCCGTACTTGGTGAAGTAGCCAACGGAGAGCTCACTCCTATTGCCGGTGCCGACCACGAGATAGCGAAGCCTGTTTGCCAGGTAGTATAAGGTGACCATCCTCAGTCTAACCTTGACATTAGCTTCAGCCACTCTTTGGGTGGCAGGATCACCCTCAGCAACGGGCAACACTTTCACTAGCGAATCGAAGGCCCCCTCCAGGGCGATGGTTGTCGCTGGAATTTGGAATCTTCGCGCTATCTCCTGTGCGTGCGCGATGTCAGTGTCACTGCTATAGCAGGGCATGATCACCGCCAGGGTATCTTCAGGGAAGGCACGCTTACACAGCACCCCCACCACCGACGAGTCAAGGCCACCGCTTAAGCCAAAGACCACCCCCTTACACTTCGCCCCTGTAACCTTCTCCGCTATCCAAGCTGTAATCCGGTTAGCCAGTTCTTCCATAGGTTCATAAAATGGGCAGATACCGCTTCAATTCATAGTCGGTAACCTGGCTGCGGTAATTATCCCACTCTATTTCCTTATTTTTGATGAAGCTCTCAAAGAGGTGCTCGCCGAGGCATCTCCTCACCAGCTCGCTCTCCTTGGTCAACTGAATTGCCTCCCACAGGCTCCCGGGCAGGGTTCCGATCCCCCTTTTCCGCCTCTCCTCCTCGCTCATCTCAAATACATTCTCCTCCACCGGGCCGGGAAGCTCATATTCCTTTTCCACCCCCTCCAGCCCTGCTGCCAGCATCACACTAAAGGCGATATAAGGATTGCAGGCGGGATCCGGGGAGCGTAACTCCACCCTGGTGTCCTTTTCCTTTCCCGGTTGATACTCAGGGACCCTGATCAGGTCGGAGCGATTCCTCCTCGCCCAGGTGATATAAACCGGGGCTTCGTAGCCAGGGATCAGCCTCTTATAGGAATTGACCCACTGGCAGGTCACAGCAGTGAACTCGGGTGCATGCCGGAGCAAGCCAGCAATGTAATGCTTGGCGATTTTGGAAAGATAATACTTGTCATCTTTATCGAAGAAGACGTTGCCGGCAGCGCTGAACAAAGACTGGTGGGTGTGCATGCCGCTGCCATTGACGCCCAAGATAGGTTTGGGCATAAAGGTGGCATAAATGCCGCGCTGCATCGCCACCTCCTTGACCACCAGGCGATAGGTCATCACACCATCGGCCATGGTCAGGGCATCAGCATACTTTAAGTCGATCTCATGCTGGCTGGTGGCAGTCTCATGATGGCTGAGCTCCACTCCGATGCCAAGCTCCTCCAAGGTGAGCACTGTCTCCTTCCTCAGTTCACTGGCAATATCCAGCGGGGTTAGATCGAAGTAGCCCCCATCATCCAGCGTCTTTGTGCTGTGGGCATCCTCGAAGTAGAAATACTCAAGCTCGGGACCGACATAGAAGGTATAGCCCAGGTCAGCAGCACGCTTAAGATTCTTCCTCAACACATACCTGGGGTCACCTTCAAAGGGCCGACCGCCGGGCAACAGGATATCGCAGAACATCCTCGCTGCCCTCTTCCCCCCAGCCAGCCAGGGCAGTATCTGGAAGGTATCAGGATCGGGCAAAGCCACCATATCGCTTTCATCGATCCTGGCAAAGCCTTGGATCGAGGAGCCATCAAAGCCTATCCCTTCTTCCAGTGCTTTCTCCAACTCAGCTACAGTTATGGCGAAACTTTTGAGAAAACCCAGGATGTCGGTAAACCAGAGTTTGATAAATTTTACGTCGTTCTCCTTGGCCTGCCTAAGGATGTCCTGTTTATCCTTCACTTAGTACCCCCAGCCATTTATTCACGTAGTATAGCAGAAATTGAGGCATTTTTAAACTTCTTTTTCGCCCTTTAACCTCACAAAAGATAAAATCGACCAACAAAGCCAATAGTGATAGAATAGTATCCGCACCTAGGTCGAAAAAAATGTACGAGGTTATTGTCATCGGTGCTGGGCATGCCGGCTGTGAGGCCGCTCTGGCAGCAGCCAGAATGGGCTCAAAAACCCTGCTCCTCACCATGAATCTGGATAATATCGCCCTCATGCCGTGCAACCCTTCCATCGGGGGGCCGGCCAAGGGCCATCTGGTGCGGGAGATCGATGCCCTCGGCGGCGAAATGGCTCGAAACATCGACCGCACCTTAATCCAGATCCGAATGTTGAACACCGGGAAGGGACCCGCGGTTCAGGCGCTCAGGGCTCAAGCGGACAAGAAGCTCTACAGCCTGTCCATGAAGCATACCCTGGAGCGGCAGCAGAACCTGGATGTAAAGCAGGCACTGGTTGAGGAGATCGGGGCCGAGAATGGCCTTCTATGGGCTAAGACCAATACCGGCTGGGTATATGAAGGGAAAAGCATCATCCTCACCACCGGCACCTCCCTCGCCGCTCGGATCATCATCGGCGATAAGAGCTATTCCGCAGGGCGGGCGGGAGAATTTGCCGCAGAAAGGCTGTCGGAGAGCCTGCGCCGCCTTGGTTTTACCCTGGGACGACTGAAAACAGGGACGCCACCACGCATCGATGCCCGAACCATCGATTTTGAAAAAACGACCATCCAACCAGGCAGCGAGGTCCCGCTCTACTTCAGCTTCTGGCCGGAGCGAGGGCGGGACTCCAAGTTCCCCGAGCCAAATCCCATCTACCCCTTGACCCCTTCCCCATGGCGACCCCAACTCCCCTGCTATCTGGTTTACACCAATGAAAAGACCCACGACATAATTCGCTCCAACCTGGATCGGGCCCCTCTGTTCACCGGTCTCATTCACGGCGTCGGCCCCAGGTATTGCCCCTCTATAGAGGACAAGATTGTTCGCTTTGCTCACAAGGACTCCCACCCCCTCTTCCTTGAGCCCGAGGGATGGGAGACCAATGAGGTCTACGTCCAGGGGGCAAACACCAGCCTCCCCGAGGACGTGCAACTTCAGATGCTGCGCTCCATTCCCGCCCTGGAGAAGGTGGAGATGATCCGGGTGGGCTATGCCATTGAATACGATTACATGCCCCCGAGCCAGATATCGGCCACACTGGCGACAAAGCTCATCCCCGGGCTCTTTTTTGCCGGGCAGGTCAACGGCACCACAGGATATGAGGAGGCGGCAGGACAGGGGATCATAGCCGGCATAAATGCAGCCCTCAGGGCTAAAGGGAAGCCCCCCCTTCTGGTGCGGCGGGATCAGGGCTACATCGGGGTGATGATCGACGATCTGGTAACCAGAGAGCTAACCGAGCCCTATCGGCTGCTCACCTCGCGAGCGGAGTATCGCCTCCTGCTGCGCCAGGATAATGCTGACCTCAGGCTCACACCCCTCGGCTATCAGGTGGGACTTATTGACAGGGCGTGCTATGAAGCGGTGGAGGAAAAGCGCAATGACATCGCCCAGGAGCTGGAGCGGCTGTCAAAGAGCTACATCACCTCCAGTGAAACGGGTCGCAGCGTCAGCGCTCTGGAGTTCCTGCGCCGCCCCGAGGTAAGCTATCAAACTCTGGTTTCACAAGAGTTTGGTTCCCCTGACCTGAAAGCCGATGCTGCGGAGCAAGTGGAGATCGAGGCAAAATACGAGGGTTACATCCAGAGGCAAATAGCAGAGGTAGCACGGATGGCGAGACTTGAGCAGCGGCAGATCCCTGAAGGTTTCGATTACGATGCTATTGCCGGTCTGCGCTATGAGGCGCGCCACAAGCTGAAGCTTTTCCGGCCAGCGACCCTGAGCCAGGCATCCCGCATCGAGGGCGTTACCCCCGCCGACATGGCGATACTGATGGTCTATCTGGAGAGGACGAGGTATGAGGCAGGCAGACCTGATCCTGTATAACGCCAATATCCTGACCATGGATGAGCAAAGGCCAAGGGCACAGCTTGTTGGGGTAAAAGGCGGAAGGATTATTTGGGTCGGCGATAACGATGAGCTAAAAGATCTTAAAGGGCGAAAAATCGACTGTGAGGGGAAGACGCTGGTGCCCGGTTTCAACGATGCCCACTGCCACATCCTGGCCTTTGCCTCAAGCCTCTTAAGTGTCGATTGCAGCCCTTCGTCAGTGAGTTCCATCACCGATATTCAGGCTCGGATTCGAGAGCAGGCCCAAAAGCTTGCCCCTGGCTCCTGGGTCAGAGCAACGGGATATAATGAGTTCTACCTCGCTGAGAAGCGCCATCCAACCCGCTGGGACCTGGATCAGGCAGCGCCTCACCACCCGATAAAGCTGACCCACCGCTCAGGTCATGCCTCCGTGCTCAACAGCCTGGCGCTTTCTCTGGCCGGCATTTCCGCAGAATCGCCTGAGCCACCAGGAGGGCTTATCGATAGAGACCTCGAAAGCGGAGAGCCCAACGGGATTTTGTTCGAAATGGAAGCCTATCTCGATAAAGTGATACCACCCTTATCTGAGGCAGAGTTGGAAAAAGGGGTCAGGCTTGCCAATGAAAACTACCTCTCATTGGGCATCACCTCTCTTCAGGATGCCACGGTGCATAACGGGCTCAAGGAGTGGCAAACCTTCCTCAAGCTCAAGGAAAGAGGTAATTTGGCGCCCCGGCTATCGCTGATGATGGGCACAGATGCCATCGCTGCCAGCGGTCTGCCCCCTCGTTATGGCGATGATGGGATGCGCCTCGGAGCAGCGAAAATAGTTCTCGATGAGACCACAGGCAGGCTTCATCCCAGCCCGGAAGAGCTTGAGGAACAGGTGCTTGAGGCATATCAAGCCGGGTTTCAGGTTGCAATCCATGCCATCGAAGAGGGAGCAGTGGAGGCTGCAGCCCGGGCTGTGGCGCACGCCGTGGCTCGACACCCAAGAAGAGGCCATCGTCATCGGATAGAGCATTGCTCGGTTTGTCCCCCGCCCATTCTTGAGCAGCTAGCACATGCCCAGGTCATAGTGGTCACCCAGCCGGCATTTATCTACTACAGCGGCGAAAGGTATCTGGCAACGGTTGCCCAAGAGCAGCTTCCGTGGCTTTACCGCATCGGCTCCTTCCTCAAGGAAGGCTTAATGCCAGCCGCCGGCTCTGATAGCCCGGTGGTGCCCAATAATCCGCTCGTTGGCATCTACGCTGCGGTCACCAGAAAAGCGGAGAGCGGCGACGAGCTCGCTATTGAGGAACAGGTCTCGCCCTTTGAAGCGTTGAAGATGTACACCCAGGCCGCAGCCTATGCCTGCTTCGAGGAGGAAGCCAAGGGGTCAATTGCTGTGGGCAAGCTGGCAGATCTGGTCCTCTTGAGCGCTGACCCCACTGCGGTGCCCCACGAGGAGATAAAGGAGATCAGGGTGGAAATGACCATTGTCGATGGCAGGATCGCGTGGCAGCATTGACTCTTTTCGTACTATGGGCTAGAATATAGATGGAATGCCTATCTACGAATTTTTCGCCCTATAGACTAGAATGTAAGTGAAATGCCTATCTATGAATATATGTGCCCCAGTTGTAACCAGAAGTTCGAATTGCGGCGTTCCTTCAATCAAGCTAATGAAGCTGCGCATTGCCCAAGCTGTCATGTCGCCGCCAAGAAGCTGCTTTCTTCATTTGCCGCCTTTTCCAAGAGCGCTGAGGGCGAGACCACCTCGATAGGCAGCGACGTTTGCAGCACCTGCTCCGCCTCCACTTGCTCCACCTGCGACCTAGCCTAGGTAGAGACGGCTTTCCCCTTTTTCCTCTTCAACAGCACGAAGCCTAACCCGATGCCTCCAATCACCACTGCTTCGACAATGATCGCCCCGGCTACAAAAAGCGTGGCGTCATTGAAAAAGCCTTCGGGGAACATCCTGAGCAGGTAGTCCGTGGAGCTCAGCCTCCACGTTTCGCCAGTGAAAAAAAGGTAGTGAAACCGGTCGAAAAGCCAGTCGAAACTGACCATTGCCCCTATGCCGAGAATGATGAGCGAGGCGATGGTCAGAGCGCCGCCAAGAAATGCCAGCTTGGCCAGCGGCAGCGTAAAACGCCTCCTCTGCCAGATGAAGCCCCCAATTATAAATGCGGCCAGAAAGCCAAGGGTGGCCCATTGGAGGTAATAGCAGAGCCTGACTACATCCTTGACCTCCTTGAGGTGGAACACTTCCCTGTCGGTGAACAGCTCAAGCTCCTCGCCTTCCTCGGTCATGACCGTGACCTGAAGAAATTCCTCCCCTGAGTTGAAATAACCCCTCAACTTCCCCGCCACCCTTAGCAGTTCCTCATCCCCTATACCCGTCTCCTCGCTGACATCGTATTTATCGAATCCATACTGGTAAAGCCGCGCCGTATTTACCGCCCCACGCACGTTGCTGGTAATGAGAAAAAGAGGCAGGCATAAGACAAAGAGCCCTGCGGCCACCAGGACAAGGATTCTCAAAGCCTTCCTCATTTTGCTCATAGCGACATCAAACAGCAGCCAAGCATAGCTTAGCTTGTCAATCCAAAAGCTTTGCCTGTATAATCATAGAATAGCGATTTAGGGCGAGGGATACAAGTTGAATATCGAATCAAACCTGGACAGCTTTGCTGCTCTGGTAGAGATTATCGCCAAGCTGCGCAGCCCTCAGGGTTGCCCCTGGGATAGAGCACAAACCCATGCTTCTATCAAGGGCAACTTAATCGAAGAGTCCTATGAGGTACTGGAAGCCATCGATGAACAGGACATGGGGAAGCTGTGCGAGGAGCTGGGCGACCTTCTGATGCAAATCGTGCTTCAGGCGCAGATGGCGAGCGAGGACAAGGACTTTGAGCTAAGCGATGTGGTGCGCCGGATCAATGAAAAACTCATCCGCCGTCATCCCCACGTTTTTGGCGATGCCAAGGCAGGGGATGCAGAGCAGGTGATCGCCAACTGGGAGGCATTAAAGCGGGAGGAGGGAAAGGGAGGCGAATCCATCCTTGAAGGCGTGCCCAAAGAGACGCCCTCCCTGGCCTATTCTCAGGCAATTCAGCGCCGCGCTGCCCGGGTGGGATTTGATTGGGAGGATGTGGAAGGCGTTATTGAGAAGCTGGCCGAGGAGGTGGCAGAGCTTAAAGCGGCGACCGAGCACCAGCAGAGGGTGAAGGAGTTTGGCGATTTGCTTTTCACCCTGGCTAACATCGCCCGCAGGCTTGACATCGACCTTGAGGGGGCGCTGCGGCGGGCAAACGAGCGGTTCTATCGCCGCTTCTCATATATGGAGCAACTGTGCCGGGAGCGGGGCATCGCCCTGGAGAGCCTGCCGCTTGAGGAGCAGGACGCCTTATGGGAGGAGGCGAAGAAGAAGGTAAAGGATTGACTACCAGCCGATATACGAAAGCCCACAGCGTGCCAAGAAACAATAGCCTATAGGTCGAAAAGATCGGGGCGAGAGGATTTGAACCTCCGACCTCAGCGTCCCGAACGCTGCGCGCTACCAGACTGCGCTACGCCCCGCATCAGCCATTATACCCCTGGATAGCAAGGTTAGCAAGAAACCCTCCTTGAATTGCCCCCTATCCACTGCTATACTTAATAAATCGTGAAATACTGCGTTCTGATAATTGATGGCGCTTCGGGCTGGCCGCTTCCTGAGCGCGAGCGAAAAACCTGCCTCGAGCTGGCGCACATCCCGAACCTAGATGCTATTGCTCAAGAGGGAGTTGTTGGCTTGGCGCGCACGGTGCCGCCGGGGATGGAGCCCTCAAGCGCCTGCGCCTGCATGTCGGTTTTGGGCTACGACCCCAAGGTCTACTACCGCGGCCGGAGCGGCATCGAGGCCAAGAGCATGGGCATTCCCCTCGATGAGGGTGATGTCGTTTTTCGCTGCAACTTGGTAGCAGTGCGCGATGGGAAGATGTGGGACTACAGCTCAGGCCACATCAGCAACGGCGAAGCTCATGCCCTGATCGCCGCACTTGAGCACAGCCTGGGCAATGACAAGATATGCTTCTACCCCGGCGTCAGCTACAGGCACATATGCAAGATAAAAGGGGAGAAAGATACGCTCCTCGCCACTTGCACTCCTCCGCACGATATTCCGGGTAAGCCCATCGATGGCTTTCTTCCCTACGGGCCGGGGAGTGAGCTGCTTCGAGACCTCATGGTAGGTCGAAAAGATCGGGGCGAGAGGATTTGAACCTCCGACCTCAGCGTCCCGAACGCTGCGCGCTACCAGACTGCGCTACGCCCCGCATCAGCCATTA
>DAOUOW010000060.1 GCA_030626475.1 Chloroflexota bacterium
GAGAGGGTTATATAGTTGATTCGCTATGAGCACCTATGGCAGCATAATACCGGGTGCCAGGAGCCTGGCGAAAAGCAAGGGGTGTACTATCTCCGTGGAGCGAAAGGGGGACGACTTTTATATAACACTGACTAAGGGTTAATAAAAGGGCAGTGCGATGGAACGAATTACCCACCGTATGCAAGAAGTTGTGTGGCTCAAGCCAAGATGCTATGATGGGTTCATATTATTCGTACTCCCAAATCTCTCAATGAAGGGAGGACTAAATGGACGATATGGTGAGGCCAAGGCTCACTGAGACCGTTCGCGGCTCCGGCTGAGCTTCTAAGATAGGTCCGTCGGACCTGGATAAAGTTTTATGTGGGCTGCCCCTGGTCGATGACCCCAACCTGCTCGTCGGCCTGGAGAGATCTGATGATGCCGGGGTCTATAAGCTGAACGATGAGCTGGCGATCATCCAGACCATCGATTTCATCACGCCCATCGTAGATGACCCCTACACCTTCGGGCAAATAGCCGCAGCCAACGCCCTGAGCGATGTCTATGCTATGGGTGGTAAGCCCCTAACCGCGATGAATGTGGTCTGCTTTCCCATCCAGAACCAGGACATATCTGTGCTCGGGGAGATCCTGCGGGGAGGCTGGGAGAAACTACGGGAGGCGGGGGTTGCCCTGGTGGGGGGGCATAGCATCGAGGACCCCGAATTGAAATACGGACTTTCCGTCACCGGTGTGATTCATCCCTCCAAGATCATCGCTAATAGTGGTTCTGAGGTGGGGGATAAACTGATCCTCACCAAGCCCCTGGGCACGGGTATCGTGAGCACCGCCATTAAGGGCGGGGTGGCAGGGGAGGAGGCTGTAGCCCGGATAGCTGTCTCGATGACTACCTTGAATAAGAGGGCTTCGGAGCTAATGCAGGAGGCGGGGGTCCACGCCTGCACCGACATAACCGGTTACGGTCTCCTGGGACACGCCTGTGGAATGATTGAGGATGGCCCGGTATGTATGGAGATCCATGTCACCGCCATTCCCTGCTTCCCCGAGGCGAAAGGGTTGGCCCGGATGGGGCTGGTTCCGGGGGGAACGCAGCGCAACAGGGAATTTCGCCTCAATATGATAGAGCAGGCTTATGAGATAGGGGATGATATGTGGAACATCCTCTTCGACCCCCAAACCTCGGGGGGATTACTGATTTCCGTCCCAGCCAGAGAGGCTGAGGCGCTCCTTCAAAACCTGCACCGGAATGGTATAAAGGATGCCGCCATCATCGGAGAGGTAGTGGGGGAACCGAAGGGGAGAATCATCATCCGGGAGTGACGCATGTCCTTTGTCCTAGGCACCGCAGGCCATGTCGATCATGGGAAATCGGTTCTGGTTCAGGCCCTCACCGGTATCGACCCGGATCGGCTGCGAGAGGAAAAAGAGCGAGGCATGACCATCGACCTCGGCTTTGCCTGGTTAAAGCTGCCCAGCGGTCGAGCAGTCGGCATTGTGGATGTCCCCGGGCATGAGCATTTCATCAAGAACATGCTCGCTGGCGTTGGAGGCATCGACGTCGCCTTACTAGTAGTCGCCGCCGATGAAGGGGTCATGCCCCAGACTAGAGAGCACCTGGCCATCCTCGACCTTCTTCAGGTAGATAGGGGCATTGCAATAATAGCCAAGAAGGACCTGGTAGATGAGGAGTGGCTGGAATTGGTGACATTGGAGGTAGGGGATGTTTTAGCGGGCACTACCTTAGCGCAAGCCCCGATCATCGCTGTCTCCGCATTAACCGGTGAGGGCTTGCCCGAGCTAGTTTCTACTATTGACCGGGTTTTGGATTCCGCCACACCCAAGAAGGACATCGGCAGGCCAAGGCTTCCCGTAGACCGTGTCTTTACCATGGCTGGTTTTGGCACCGTGGTTACCGGAACCCTGGTCGATGGGTCTTTATCCCAGGGACAAGAGGTAGAGATCCTGCCGCCAGCTCTAGCAGCACGCATACGCGGGCTGCAATCACATAAGCAGAAAATCGATATTGCCTCTCCAGGCAACCGCGTAGCGGCCAACCTGTCCGGTGTGGCTACCGGTGAGCTAACGCGTGGCGATGTGGTGACCACCCCCGGTTGGCTCACGCCGACCAGAGCGTTTGACGTTAAGCTACGCTTGCTGCCCTCTGCGCCTCGCCCTCTGCCCCACAATGCTACCGTCACCTTTCACCATGGAGCCGCCGAGGTGCTGGGGAAAGTCCGCCTGTTGGAAAGAGACAAAATTGAGCCTGGTGAAACAGCATGGACTCAGTTTCTGCTTGCACAGCCCATTGCAGCGGTAAAGGATGACCGATTCATCATTCGCTCCCCTCAGCAGACCCTTGGCGGAGGGCAAATCGTTGGCCCACAGGCAAAACGACACCGCCGCTTTCGCCCCGATGTTATTGAGGGACTAGCAACCAGGGAGGCAGGCACCACTGAACAGATAATCCTGGCCATCGTACAAGAAGAAGAGCCTCTCGAGCTGGAAAGGTTGCTGCCACTCTGCAACCTGTCGCGAGGGGAAGCAGAGGAGGCCATAAGATCACTGGCCGCCCAGAAGAAGGTCATAGTATTGGGAGACATGATGCTGCTTTTCTCGGCCCAGGGTTGGGAAAAACTGGCAAAGCAAGCAAAGCTAGCTGTCCAGAGATACCACCAGCGTTTCCCTCTTCGCCACGGCCCTCCTAAAGAGGAACTGAGAGGCAAGCTAAAGACACCCACTAAGTTCTTCGCCCGCGCTCTGGAGCAGCTCATACAGGAGGGCACCCTAATTGAGGCTGGGACGATGGTGCGCTTGCCTGACCACAAGCCTCAGCCTACCCCGGAACAGCAGGCAGAAGTCGACGCTTTCCTGGATAGGTTGGCACGCAATCCCTACTTGCCAACCCTAGACCCTCTACCCGAGCCAGACCTACTCAATCTGCTCATAGAGCAACGTCAGGTGGTGAAGGCAAGCGATGACGTGATCTTCCTCGCCTCTGCCTACGATAAGATGGTGGACGGCATAGTCGCCCAGATAAAATCCCAGGGCAAGGTAACCGTAGCCGAGGTCCGCGACCTGTTCCACACCAGTCGTAAATATGCCCTGGCCCTGATGGAATA
>DAOUOW010000047.1 GCA_030626475.1 Chloroflexota bacterium
AGTATCCCGTGTCATCTATTACATCGCTCAGATAGGGTGGCGTTGTCATTATACCACTGCAAGAAAGTGGTTTGGAATCTCTGGGCTCATTATTGGCTCTCCTTCTCCTTGATACCTTCACTGGGGTATGGTATAAATGGACAGAGCTAAGGGGGTTATCGATGGAAGCAGGTAAAGGTTCCCTGGATCTGGAGAAAGAGGTTCTCAATGAGGGGCTATGTACCAGTTGCGGTGCCTGTGTCGGCATTTGTCCCTACATAAAGGTGGTTAAGGATCGGGTGGCGCTGATCGAGCCCTGTGGCCTCGACGAAGGGCAATGCTATGATTTCTGCCCTCGGACAGCTACCGATATCGCTGCCCTGGACCGGATGGTATTCGGCAAGGAGCGCTCCGATTCCTCCCTGGGGTCCTATATCTCCATTGAGATGGCGCAGGCAAGGGATAGCGAGATCCGCTCCCGTGCTCAGTATGGAGGGGTAGTTTCCGCCCTTATGGCATATGCCATAGACTCGGGGAATATAGGCGCCGCTGTGCTCACCAGGCCCTTCGATGGAGGTTTCATGCCAACATCGGTGGTGGCGCAAGGAGGCTCTCAGGTGCTGGGATGCGCCAGATCGAATTATATCGCCTCCCCCACCCTGGCCGGCCTGAATAGAGCAATGAAGGAGGGCGAGAATGCCCTTGGCGTGGTGGGCATCCCGTGCCAGGTGCTGGCTCTCAGAAAGATGCAGGCCTCAAAATACGAAACAGGAGCAAAGCGGGTAAAGCTCATCATCGGGCTTTTCTGCACCTGGGCATTGTCCTATAGGGGGTTCTACGAATTCCTGAAGGCAAAGGTCGAACCCTCGCTTAGCAGGAGACTGGACATCCCTCCTCCACCAGCCAACATTCTGGTGGTGGATACTGAAGCGGGCACCATAGAGCTCCCGTTAGACCAGATAAGGGGGTTCATCAAGCCAACATGCGCTATCTGCTTTGACATGACCGCCGAGTTCGCCGATGTCTCTGTGGGCATGGTGGAAGGAGTGGAGGACTGGAACACACTGATAACGCGAACAGAAGAGGGGAAGAGGATGGTTCAGAGGGCAAAGGAGGAGGGCATAATCGAGACCAGGCCCCTGGAGGAGGCTAGGCTGAGCCATTTGAAGGAGGCATCCCTCCAGAAGAAGAAGAGGGCCATAGAGGAGATCGTGAGGCGGACCAAGGATGAACGAAACCTCCTCTATCTGCGGCTGAGCGACAGGGAAAGGGAAAAATTCACCTAGGAGCGGAAGATGTCCATACTGAAGATAGATGAGCCAGGTCGAAGCGTGCTGTTGATGGGGAATGAGGCCATCGCCAGGGGTGCTATCGAGGCCGGGGTTGATTTCTGCGCTGCCTATCCGGGCACCCCTTCTTCGGAGATACTGGAATCCCTAGCCCGGGTTGCCCAGGACCTGGGTTTGTATGCTGAATGGTCCACTAATGAGATGGTCTCCCTGGAGGCTGCGGCTGCTGCTTCCCTTTCCGGGCTGAGAGCTATCGTTGCCATGAAGCAAAACGGCCTCAACGTCTGCTCCGACTTCTTAATGACGGTGAATTTAACCGGTACCAGGGGCGGCTTTGTGTTGGTGGCCTGCGATGACCCCACAGCGACATCGAGCACCAATGAACAGGACAGCCGAAACTTCGCCCGGTTTGCCGATATGCCCCTTTTAGAGCCGGCAACCTTTCAGGAGGCCAAGGACATGACCAAATGGGCCTTTGAGCTATCGGAAAGGCTCAGGCTGCCCTGCATGATAAGGAGCGTCAGCAGGCTCTCTCATGGGAGGGGCAATGTTAAGCTGGGAGAGATCCCCAAGATGCGAAGAATGGCTCGCTTTGAGGGGGCATATGTCTCAGCGATGTTCGTTCCAATGCTGCACTCAGCGTTACATCAAAAGTTGGAGGAGGCCCAAAAGGAGTTCGAGGAATCGGAGTTCAACTGGTATGTGGGCCCTGAAAAGGCAACGCTCATCATTATCACCAGCGGTAGTGGCTGGTTCTACTCGCGGGAAGCGGTGAAGACCCTGGGACTCGAAGATGAGGTGGGCATTCTGAAACTGGGCACCACCTGGCCCCTTCCAGAGAGATTTATAGTCCATCACCTGAAGCATACCCCCCAGGTGCTGATTGTCGAGGAGATCGATCCCTTCCTGGAGCAGAACATAAAGGTCCTGTTGGCGGAGGAGGCAAAGAGTCTGGGCGCCATCGATGTATATGGCGCCAAGTCGGGGCATCTTCCCTCTGTGGGGAGCATAAATCAAGACAAGGTGGCTGGGGCCCTGGCCAGCATAAAGGGGCTGGAATATCGCCCCCGGGATGAGGAATATGCCCGGAGGGCAATGGAACTGGCGCTATCCTACTTACCTCCGAGGATGCTTACCTTCTGTGCCGGCTGTCCCCATAGAGCCTCCTTATGGGCGATCAAGGCCGCCTTGAAGCTCGATGGGCGGAACGGCTTTGTAACCGGTGATATCGGGTGCTATTCCCTGGGCGTCGGTCCAGGAGGCTACTGGCAGCTGAAGACCCTCCACTGCATGGGGGCTGGGCTAGGGCTGGCCACCGGATTTGGCCAGCTGAAACAGTTTGCCTTCGACCAGCCGGTTATCGCTGTGGCCGGCGACTCCACCTTCTTTCACGCCTGCATTCCAGCGCTGATAAACGCCAGGTTCAATAATAGCAATGTCCTCCTCGTGGTGCTGGATAATGGGGGAACGGCGATGACCGGCTTTCAACCCCATCCCGGCTCGGGGACTGATGCCCTGGGCAGGCCGGCGCCAGTGGTAGAGATCGAGGAGGTGTGCCAGGCCATCGGCGTTGAGGTCTGGGTACGAGACCCCTTTGACCTCGATGAGTCCATAGAGGATCTCTACGAAATGCTCCAGAGAGATGGGGTGAAGGTGATGGTCTTCCGCAGGAGATGCTCCCTCATCGAGGCTCGCGAAAAGGAGAGGCAGAAGGTATTTGTCCGTCCTGAGAAGTGCATCGGGGATGATTGTGGCTGCGCCCGATTCTGCAGCAGGGTATTCAATTGCCCGGGCATAATCTGGGATGCAGAGGCCGGGAAGGCAAAGATCGATGAGGTGGTATGCACTGGCTGCGGAGTCTGCGTTGCGCTCTGCCCCCAAGGGGCAATCGTCGTTGAAGGGGGATGAAACATGGCTCTAGAGAAGGATCCGCTGAACCTGATCATAACCGGTGTTGGGGGGCAGGGAAACGTCCTGGCATCGCAAGTAGTAGCCTGGGCAGCGATTAGGGAAGGTCTCTATGTCACCGTGGGGGAGACCTATGGCGCTTCCCAGAGAGGGGGCGCTGTGATGAGTCACCTTCGTCTCTCCGCGGAGTCGCAGTATAGCGCCTGGATACCCGAGGGCCAGGCAGACATCGTCGTTGGCCTGGAGCCAGTGGAGGCGCTGCGGGTCATCGCGGAGTTCGGCAACCCGAAGACCAGGGTCATCGTCAATCCCAGGCCGATCTATCCCATCGGGGTTCTCTCCGGCGAAGCCAAGTATCCCCCTGTGGAAGAGATTTTGGGCAAGCTGGGGGAGTTGGTGGACAGGGTTGAGGTCGTTGAGGCAACGGAGGCTGGGGAGACGGTCCTGGTTGCCAACATGGTTATGGTGGGAGCGTTAGCTGGCTCAGGACTGGTCCCCATTACCATCGCATCCTTTGAGGAGGCCATAGCTGAGATAATCGCCCCAAAGGATCTCCAATCGAACCTCCAGGCCTTCAAGAAGGGTATGGAGGCGATAACAAAAGGCTAGCGCCCCGGTGATATCAGAGGTAAGGGGGCACAAATGAAGTTTAAGGTGGTCAATACCAGTCCTCTGGAGAATCCCTATGCCCAGGAGATGCTGGAGAAGATCGGGGCTGAGTATATACACAAGTCCTGCTGGTCAGAGGAGGAGCTCATCGAAACAGCGCACGACGCCGATGGGGTGATCAGCAGCCCTATTGAGCGCTATGACAGAAAGGTGATCGAGAATCTGACCAAATGCAGGGCGATTAGTAACATGGGGACAGGCCATGACAACATAGATGTGGATGCCGCCACAGAGCATGGCATCTGCGTGTGTCATGTCCCCGACTATTGCATGGACGAGGTGTCAGACCATGCCATGGCGCTTATCCTGGCCTGTGCCAGGCGGCTCGTGATGGTAAACAAGAACCTTAGAGAAGGAAAGCTGATCAAGCTGCAGCCACCGTGGGTAGAGGGCCCTGTATTCAAGCTGCGAGGGCAGACCCTGGGGCTGGTTGGCTTCGGCAGGATCCCGCGCACCCTAGTCCGCAAAGCCCAAGGGTTTGCGCTCAAGGTCATCGTCTACGACCCGTATGTCCCCCCCGCTACCGTGATCGGTTACGATGTGGAAATGGTGGAGGAGCTGGATCAACTGCTTGAGCAGTCGGACTTTGTCTCCGCCCACGCTCCCCTTACTAAAGAGACGGCGCATATGTTTGGCCTGAAGCAATTCAAGAAGATGAAGCCCACAGCCTATTTCATCAATACCGCCCGGAGCGGCCTGGTTGACCAAGAGGCGCTTCACAAAGCCCTCACCGAGGGCTATATCGCAGGAGCGGCGCTGGATTTGATTGAGCCAGAGCTCAATTTTGAAAGCCCCCTCTTGAAACTGGATAACGTCATCTACACCGGGCATTCTGCTTTCTACTCCGAGACATCGGGGCTGGAGCTACGCCGCCGCGTGGTGGAGGAGGTGACTCGGGTCCTGCAGGGCGAGTGGCCCCGCGGCTGGGCAAACCCCCAGGTGAAGGAAAGGTTCATCGCCCGGTGGGGGAAGAGTCCCTAGAGCGCGGGAAAGGGATGGAGCCTGAGACATCCCAAGATAGATATTGGGGGGTTGACTCCACCTGATTTCAAACCTTGGCGGACGCTTACAGACTAATTAGATAGCTTCCTTTTTCAAGAGCTTATCCTTTGCTATCGCCGCCTTAACATCCCTTTCCAAAATGAAAAGCTGAAAACCGAGCTTCCTAGCGGGGAGCCTTCCCAGTCTCACCCACCGCCTGATAGTCTCATCGCAGCAACCGATGCGTATTGCTGCCTCTACTGCTGTGAGATAGGACTCACCGTTTATTGGGATTGCCACCATTGTCACCCCCTGAAAATAGCCAAAGAGACGGGCTGTTCCCGACTACCGAGGTCCCTCTGCGGAGGGAACGATTTAGAAGCAGCACATGGGAAACTCCCATGATACCTGTATAGGCAACTCGTACTAAGTGGAGCATACCATAAAGTTTACCAACTGTCAAGCGAGGCGGAGTTCTTTTGTTTTTGTTGAGCCACCAGATTGGGGGAAAGTAATCATAACCACTGGAGAATCTGTTCTCTCTGGGAACTGAGATGGTAATATCTGGTAGCAGGTTCGCGGAGGTGTTTTCCCCCTCAAAGTTAGCAAAGAAAAGTGGGCTCACCTGGAGGGAGACCTTCCTCAAAAACAAGGTGAACCCACATCGCAATAAGTGAAACCCTCAATCCTGATGTCCCAAATGGACTAAGCCTTTCACCCCCTTCGGTTTCAGGTCGCAGGCAAGAGAAGCTACCAGAAGCTGCCTGCTGGCAAGCATACTGTCATGTCATATAGGTCTTAACGTACTTCTCCATCTCAGCTGTAGGTGTCCACCACTTCTTGATCCCCATGTCCTCGGCCACCTTGTTGACAGCAACATAGCCAGGTCCCCCGGTGACCAGACCTCCGGGATAGGCGGAGGCACCACACAGGTAGAGACCCTCGATGGGTGTCTTGGAGGAGGAGCAATCGGTGTTGGGACGGAAATAACCAAGCTGCAATGGGTTATAGTCGCCGTGCTTGATTGCGCCGCGGCGCATATTGGGGAAACGGGTCTCGATGTCCACCGGGTTCTCGGCGACCCTCTTGATAATGTTCTCTCGCGTCATGTTGGGAGCCGCCCGCTGCCATTTGTCCAGCACTGCCTCCTCGAGCTCCTTACCCCGTGTCTCCCAGCCGCCTTCAATTTCGTACGGAGCATGCATCTGGAAAAAGGAAACATGCCCCGGCATTCGGGCGAGGTGGGGATCGAAGAAGCTCTCGCAGGTGGAATGGCCGCCGAAATTATCACCCACCTTGCCTGCGATCACATTGTCAACAAGGTGGCCGAGGACATGGGGATCAAGAAGTGGTGGACACCTACAGCTGAGATGGAGAAGTAC
>DAOUOW010000041.1 GCA_030626475.1 Chloroflexota bacterium
CACCTCCTTTTTGCCTTGTCAATACCCAGTTATAGAAGTGCCCCGAGTGCCTCTTTGGCGCCTACGGCGCAACAGGCGGCCTATAATAAGAAAACCGCATCCCCGCTAAGGCGTCAAGCCATAAGGCGAGCGGTAGAGGTTGTAGCGGTTCTTCTGGGTTGGATTTTCCTCCAGGAGTTCCTTTGTCAAGCCGTAAGGCGAGCGGTAGAGGTTGTAGCGGTTCCTCTGGGTTGGATTTTCCTCTATTGACTGTGCCATAGCAATCCTCCTTGAATGTGTCACTATATGACAATACGCAAGAGTGGCACTAGGTAGACTGAACATCCGGTGCAGGGATACTCTAGCACATTTTGCTTGTCCAGGCAACTGTGCTCTCTTTGATTTTCCTTTCCCTTCAGTATGAGTCCTTTGAGACCGATTTTTGCAGTCGAATTGTTTCCCTCTAGACTAGACAAAGCATCCAGAGTATACTTTATGCATTAAATGCAATAATTAATAACTGAGGGGGTAGTCATGCGTATCTGCGACATTATGACGTACAATGTGGTAACTATACCGAGCGACACCCCGGTAAACCATGCTAATGAGATTATGCGCACCCATCACTTCGAACGATTGCCGGTGGTTGACAAGGGTAAACTTGTTGGGATAGTGACTAAAGACAGGCTGCTTAGGGCGGCTCCTTCTTCAGCCACCTCCCTAAACGTTTGGGAACTGACCTATCTTTTGTCCAAGATGACGGTCGCCGAGATTATGGAGAGGGATGTAGTCACAGTCACTCCTGATACAAGTGTGGAAAGCGCCGTCGCTTTGGCCCAGGAGAAGAGGGTCGGCAGCCTTCCCGTGGTAGAGGATGATAGGGTGGTGGGGATAGTTACCACCAACGATTTCTTTCTCAAGATCTTCAACGCGCTATTAGGCGTGGGGGAGGCGGGCACACGTCTCACCATTCGCAATTGTCCTGACGCTGAGTGCCTGAGACAGGTCTGCGATATCATCCATGGGCATAAAGCAGGTATAGTAACCATGTCGTATGTTCGCTTCCCTGGCAGTGAGGAAAAGGATGTGGTCGTTCATCTTGATGAAGGTGTGGACGAAGCCCGTGGAATTGTGGAGGATCTAGAGGGCGCTGGTTACAGCGTTGAGATTCGAGGGCGCTAGCGTTTTGATAAAAACCAGCCAGCGTAGCTCAGAGGCAGAGCAACGGTTTCGTAAACCGTCGGTCGTCGGTTCGAATCCGACCGCTGGCTCCATGGGTTAGAGTGACGTGAGCAAGCTTTTATCCAGGTTGCAGCGCATATCGCGTGGTGTTAGTCAGCCCCTGGGTTTTAAGGTGGCAGCTACACCTAAGGAGCCTCTTATTGTGCTTATTGCCGCCTTGATGGAAGGCGATGCCAAGGCAGCCGTTGTGGAGGGTGCCGATGCCGTGCTGATATCTGGGGCCAAGTTCAAGGGTGAGAGCTTGGCCCGGATTGTAGGCTCCTTGGCTGATGTCCCCTGGGGAGTATCGCTGGAGCAAGTAACCGCCGAGGATTTACCCCAGCTTAAAGAGATGGGGTGCGATTTTTTGGTCTTCGACGCGGCGAGGGCGCCGTTGAAGCTGCTGCGTGAGCAGGATATGGCCAAGATTTTGAAGGTAGAACCCTCTGTGGCCGATGGCCTGGCCAGGGCTATTGCACAATTGCCTATAGATGCAGTGCTCATTGGTGATGGGGGAGAGCTTTCCCTGTCTGTGCATCGGCTGATGGTCTGCCAGCATGTCATCAATCTGGTGCGTAAGCCGGCGCTCGCCTTAGCCTCTATGGCTATGAGCAGCGAAGACCTGGAAGAGCTTTTGGAGACCGGGATTGCCGGGGTAGTGGTGAACTTGGAGCGGGGCGTGGGGAAGGACCTTCCCAAACTGAGGCAGGCCATCGATGGCTTGCCCACTTCGAGGCGGAGAAGGAAGGAGAGGCCAGAAGCTCTGCTTCCCTACGCTAGGGAAGAGGAATTGATCCCGCCTGTAGAGGAGGATGAGGAGGAGGAGGAGGAGGATTGACCCAGATAGGGCTTATTACCCTATCAGCTCCTTTATTAAAGCCAGCTCGTCTCTGAGCAATCTAGGCATGAGGAAATTCTCTCTGATATGTTCTCTTCCCCTGTGCCCCAGCTCAGAGGCGATGTCGGGGTGCTCCAGCAGGTAAACCACTTTTTCCGCGCATTCCTCGATGGTGGTGATCAAATATTGCTCCAGTTTACCTGTCATCTGCAAGGGAATGCCTCCCGTATTTCCTGCCACCACCGGGGTCCCTTTCCACAGTGCCTCGGCAACCACCAAGCCAAACCCCTCCTTGATCGATTTTTGGATCACTACCCCGCTCGCTGACTGAAAGGCGTTGACCTCCATATTGCCAACCCCGGTGAGGTTAGAAAAGATGTGGATGTCCGGGTCTTTATCCGCTTCCTCATTTACCTCGGCATAAACATCCCAGGCTTCGGGGTCATCGCCGGCAAAGGAGGTGATGAGAGCAAGTTGCAGCCCAGGGACTTTTTCCTTAGCCAGGCGGTAGACTGCCATTACCCCGAAGGGGTCTTTCCAGGGGTCGAAGCGGGAGATCTGGCTGATGAGGGGTCGGCTCTTATCGATGTCCAGGTTATCCAGCATATCCCGCCACAGAGAGGAGGGAAGGGCCATGTTCTTGGAGCTGAAGGGATTGATGGCCGGAGCCATGATAGCGATTTTGGGAACCTTGAGGTCTGGAGGGACAAATTTGTTTATGGTGAAAACTGCGGCATCGTAGTCCTCAATGTAGGGGCGCAGGAATTGCCACGTTGCTTCATCTGGTTCTGAGCTATCGACATGACAGCGCCAGATCCACTGCGCCTGGTCAACATCACAGAAATGGCGCAGCGGCGCCGGCTGAGGGTCGTTGACCACAAAGACATCATAGTTGGGGTCAAGCTCCCTTGCGTTTTCCAGATTATTGATTTTGTAGGCTTTCTGGGTTGCTTCCTTCATGAGCAGGGGGTACTCACTGCCCTGAAGGGCGTTGTGCAGTGACTTGGTGATGGTGAAGAAACGGTTGTCACCGCGAATAACTTGCCAGTCGGCGCTAAGCCCCACCCCTCGCGTCAGGGGGATAAAGGATGACAACAGTTCCGCAACCCCACCGCCGAAGGGGGTGGAATTAATGTGACATAATCTTAGCCCTTTCAGGTCCTGGCCTAGGGCTACAAGTTCATCTATCAGCTCGCTTTCCAGAAGCATGCGGTATTTATCGATGTTCTTGACCGGAAGAGAAACCTTTTGTAACATAGAGCCTCCTTGTTCAAAGGTTATTTTGTTCTATTCCAGGCGTCTCAGACTGGGGAGCAGCATTGCCATTGCCAGGACGAAGATGACAACGATGGTGCCGCCTGCGACCACAGCCGTTCCCACCCCTATTACGTCGGCAAGTGCTCCTACGGGCAGGACTCCCATGGGCATCAGGGCGAAGGTAATCATGTAGATGCTCATCACCCTGCCCATCATCCTCGGGGGCACAGTTGCCTGGATCAGGGTGGTGTTTAGCGTCATATAGCCCGTGCCGGCAGCACCCACCGCAACCATGATTGTCATCGACAGGGCATAGGACTGGGATAGGCCAAAGCCGACCAGGGTTATGCCAAAAGCTAAGGCTAATGCGAAGAGCAGCCTTCCCTTTCTCCTGAAATCTCCCAGCGAGGCGATGCTGAGGGAAGCGGCCAGGGCCCCCACCCCGGCCGCAGCTATAAGGGTGCCGTAGCCAAATTCTCCGACTCCGAGGACCTCATCGGCGAAAACGGGCAACAGCATCATGTAGGGAAGGCCAAAGACGAGGGGGACAAAGGCCATGGCAAGCAGGGTGAGGATGAGGGAGCTGTGGCGCATATAGCTAAGCCCCTCTGCCAGGTCGGCGCGGATCGCCCGCGCTAGCGTGGCCGAGCGGCTTTGGCCACTGAAACTGGGCCTCAGCGGGGCGAAGCCCGGTTCCTCAACCCTCTTGGTGGGGGTCATCATCGATAGTGCGATCGCCGCTGCTATATAGAACCCGACTACGATAAAGAAAACGCCTGCTGAACCTATGATTATCAGGAGGGCGCCAGCTATTGTTGGGGCCACCACCCGTGTCACGTTCATCGCCGTGGAGTTGAGCGAAATGGCATTTAGCAGTTGTCTTCTCGGCACCAGCTCGGGGATGATGGCCTGGCGTGCCGGGCCATCGAAAACAAAAAACAAGCCTGTGGCCGCTCCTGCCGCCACCAGATGCCAGAACTGGATCGCATCCGCGGCTACCAGGATTGCGATAACCAGGGTGACAGAGGCTTGGCAGGTCTGGGTGATGATAAGCAGATTTCGCTTCGGCACCCGGTCGGCGATGGCGCCACCAATAAGCGAGAAAAGGAGCATCGGCACCCCGAAGGCGAAGCTCACTATCCCGATACTAAATGCCGATTCCGTCATCTCCCACACCAGCCAGCCACGGGCTATGATGTTCATCTGCATCCCGGCAAAGCCGGTTAGCAGTGCCAGCCAGTAACGGAGATAGTTGGGGTCGCGCAGCGAGGTGAAGGTGGTGATCTTGGGTGGAGGAGACGCTGCCACCTCTAGCTGAGCTTCCCCCAGAGGTACAGGTCTTCGCCCCTCGGGTACCGAGTCGTTGTTCTCGCCGCTATTCATTTATGCAGCATACAATGCTACTTTTCTGGTGTCAACGCTTATCCTTGACTGAGGATTGGTGGCGGGCTAGAATGCAAACGCATCCATTGTTGTAAAGAGATGGTCATGGGCGAGAAACTCCTTTTTGGCACCGCAGGGGCTCCCGTTAGTGCCAAACCGCCTACCACTGAAGGCGGCATTGAGCGGGTGGCGGAGCTGGGCCTGGGCTGTATGGAGGTGCAATTTGTGCGCGGGGTGAAGATGAGCGAGGGCATGGCCCGGATGGTGGGGGAGGTGGCGAAGAAGAGAGGGGTGGCGCTCAGTGCCCACGGCCCCTATTTTATCAATCTTAACGCCAAGGAAGGGGAAAAGGTCATTGCTAGCCAGGAGAGGCTGATTCAGACCGCCCGTATCGCTTCTCTTTTTGCGGCTGAGGGCATCGTTTTCCACGCCGCCGTCTATTTCGACAGGCCACCGCAATCGGTCTATGCCACAGTGAAGAGAAACCTGGAGCAGACGGTGAGGCGGCTTAGAGCTGAGGGCAATCAGGTCTTGCTCCGGCTGGAGACCTTGGGCAAGGGGAGCCAGTTTGGCACCCTGGAGGAGGTGCTGAGTTTAAGCGCTGAGGTGGAGGGTGTTGCCCCGTGCTTAGACTTCTCTCATTTGCATGCCAGGACGGGAAGACTCAATTCTTATGAAGAATTCATCGCCACGCTCCAGCAGGTGGAGGAGAAGCTGGGGAGGCAGGCTCTGGACAGTATGCATATCCACGTTTCGGGTATCCTTTATGGGAGGCATGGGGAAATAAAGCACCTGAATCTGAGGGATTCCGACTTTCATTACATCGAATTGCTCAAGGCGCTGAAGGAGTTTGGGGTTAAGGGACTGGTAATCTGTGAAAGCCCTGACCGTGAAGGTGATGCTCTGCTTCTGCAGCAGACCTATGATTCTCTATAGCTCTACCACCCTGGGGTTCACCCTGCACTTTTCCGCCCTGATGATGGCATCGATTTCAGCCACGGCATGGTCTACCTGATTTTGGCGATTCACCACTACATAATCAAACAAGGGCAGGCGCTTCATCTCTTCGCTGGCCATCTCCAGGCGCAGATTTAGATCGATGCCAGATTCCGTTTTTCGCTGCCTCAGGCGCTCCTCCAGTTCCTCCATGGAGGGAGCGGTGAGGAACAGGAGGATGGCTTGAGGTGCGGCCTCCTTGATGGTTGCCGCCCCCTGAACATCAACCTTAATGATGACATCGAGCCCACGCTCCAGAGCCTGTTTCACTTGCTCCCTGGGCACCCCGTAGTAGTGGCCGTAGACCTTGGCCCACTCAAGCAGTTCCCCCCTGGCTATCATCTCTTCGAACTTAGCAGGTGAGAGGAAGTGGTAGTCTATTCCATCCTTCTCCGTCTCGCGCTGGGGGCGAGCGGTGGCGGTCACCGTATAGTGTAGCGGGCGCCCCAATTCCTTCATCCTGGTGAGCACCATGTCCTTGCCCACGCCGGAGGGGCCAGAGAGCACAATAAGCAGTGGTTTCGCCTGAGGAAGGCGAAAGGGCTCTTTTTGCTTCAGTCCTGATCCTCCCGACTGGCTGTCAGCCTGCCAGCAATGGTTTCCGGAGCGATGGCTGCGAGCACAATATGATTACTGTCCATGATCAGAACTGCCTTGGTCCTTCTGCCATTGGTCATGTCAACTAGCATCCCGCTGCTTCTCCCGTGTTGCACCATGCGCTTGGTAGGGGCTGAGTTGGGGGAGAGCATGGCGATAACCCTGTGCACTGCTAAAACATTACCAAAACCGATGTGAATCAACTCAGTATCCATCTCTCACTTTCCCAAGCTGAAATGCCTGGTGTCTGTCTTGCCCCCTTTCTCTCAAATTAAACTATTCTGGCAACTGAGCCTCTCCAGGTCGTACCAGAAAGCAGGATAAGAAAAGGTTACTACTTCGGCATCGTGGATTACTGTTTCCCCCTGGGCTACCAGCCCTGCTATGCCCCAGGCCATAGCCAAGCGATGGTCATGGTAACTGTGGCACTCGCCGCCCTTGAGTGGCTTGCCCCCGCGAATGATCAAGCCATCGGGCAGTTCCCCTATATCTGCTCCCAGCTTTGATAGCTCCTTCACCGTAGCCCTGATCCTGTCTGTCTCCTTCACTCTAAGCTCGGCTGCATCCCGGATAACGGTGGTACCTTGGGCAACACAACCAGCTATGGCGATCAGGGGGATCTCATCGATAAGCCTGGGGATGAGGCTGCCTCCTATTTGTCTCCCTACCAGCTCGCTTGATTCCACTACAAGGTCAGCGACGGGCTCTCCGGCCTCAATTCGCTCCCTTTCAATCCTCAGCTTAGCCCCCATGTCCAAGAGGACTTCGATGATCCCCATCCTGGTGGGGTTAATCCCGGCGTTCTTGACCTCTATTTTAGCATTGGGGTGAATCGCCCCTGCGACGAGCCAGAAGGCGGCGGAGCTGATATCTCCAGGGATGTGAAGGTCGAGGGGCAGAAGGGGCGCGGAATCAGGGGTAAGCGTAATCCTGAGGCCATCGCTTTTCAGCTTGGCCCCCATCGCCCTCAGCATACGCTCGGTGTGGTCGCGGGAGGGCGCTGGCTCCTCGACGGTGGTATCACCCCGGGCGAAGAGGGCGGCGATGAGAATTGCCGACTTGAGCTGGGCGCTAGCCACAGGGAGGCGATATTCTATGCCCCGGAGCTGATTGCCTTTAATGGCTAGCGGGGCTAAAGAGTCGCCCCCTCGACCCCAAATCTCCGCTCCCATGAGGCGCAGGGGATGGATCACCCGAGCCATAGGGCGAGAGCGCAGTGACTCATCCCCGGTAACTATGGAAAGGAAGGGTTGAGCCGCCAAAAGCCCAGCTAGAAGGCGTATGGTGGTGGCACTGTTGCCAGCGTTGAGCACATCCTTGGGCTCCTTGAGACCCTCTTTTCCCACTCCGGAGAGGATGAGACTGCCCGGGGATTCTTCTACAATCTCAACCCCCAGTTGCCTCAGGCAGGCCACGGTGGCGAGACAATCAGCGCCAGGGGAGAAGTTGTCCACCTTGGCCTTGCCCCCAGCCACGCTGTTCAGGATCACGGCGCGGTGGGAGATCGACTTGTCGCCTGGGGGTATGACCTCTCCCCGGAGAATTGAGGGCCCCTTTACCCGCTTGTCCATGCCACTAAGTCCTTTCCCTCTCCTGAAGCCACCTCTCTCGTTGCTCTCGTGCCTTGAGGAAGACTTGTTCCAGTTCCTCTCCTCCTTC